>CAYXHX010000103.1:0-7869 GCA_964464835.1 uncultured Chitinophagaceae bacterium
CATTCCGTGCGGCAAAATCTGCAGAAGCATACAAAAAAGTTTGGACAAAAAGAGGGTCGCCTTTAATTGTGATAACTGAAGATGTGCAACACGAACTGGAAAAAATTATTGGTGTACCTGTTGAAATTTCAATGCGCTATGCAAATCCAACTCCCAAAAACGCATTGGATAATTTATTAAAGAAATCACCGGCATTGGAAGAAGTGATTGGCATACCTATGTATCCGCATTTTGCCATGAGCAGTTATGAAACAGCCGTAGAACATGTAAAAAAAATCCATACAAAAAATAAATACCCGTTTTCACTAAAATTTATTGACCCGTTTTATAATGATGTGAATTATATTGATGCGCTTAGTGCAAGTATTCAACCGTTTTTGGAACAATCGTATGATACAATTTTATTCAGCTATCATGGCTTGCCCGAACGCCATCTGAGAAAAGCAGATCCCACAAAAAAACATTGCTTGCAATCACCGGATTGTTGCCATACTGCTTCACCTGCACATGCTACATGCTACCGGCATCAATGTATAATGACTACAGAATTGGTTGCACAAAAATTGAAAATCCCTAAAGAAAAAACTTTGTTGTCTTTTCAATCCAGGCTGGGCCGTGAAGAATGGTTGAAACCCTATACTGCAAAGCTTTTGGAAGAATTACCCGGGCTGGGAATAAAAAAACTATTGGTAGTATGCCCGGCATTTGTTTCGGATTGCCTGGAAACGCTGGAAGAAATGGCAATGGAAGGAAAAAAAATATTTCTGGAAGCGGGGGGCGAATCATTTACACTGATTCCTTGCATGAATACAAATCCTGCATGGATACAAACTTTGAAAAAATTTGTAGAGAAAAGTACAGTTGTTGCATAAGGATTCATTTACACAAAATAAAAAAATGCATGCTACATGTATCCCTATTTAAAATCGCTTCATATCATTTTTGTAGTTACCTGGTTTGCAGGCATGTTTTATATGCCACGCTTATTTATATACAATACCGAAGCTGAAGCAAAAAATGAAATTGAAAAAAATATTTTGCATACACAATTCCGTGTAATGATGAAAAGGCTATGGTATGGCATCACCTGGCCTTCTGCGATTATAACACTTGCATTAGGATTGAGCCTTTTGTTTAACCAAGATTATAAATGGTATACAATTATTTTTACTGAATCCGGCCTTTGGCTGTTATTAAAATTAATTTTCGTGTTGTTGCTTTATTTCTATCATTTTTCACTGCACAAAATTTTTAAGCAACAAATGCATGGGATATATGGATATACTTCTCTTCAATTGCGTATGTGGAATGAATTAGCTACTATTTTTTTAATAGCTATTGTCATACTTGTTGTAGTAAAACAAGCCATCAGTTTATTTTGGGGAATAACCGGGCTGATCCTGCTCATTCTTTTTTTATACATATCTATACAGTTGTACAAACGAATCCGCTCAAAAGTTAAAAAGTGATTGATTTCTTAAAGCGAATTTCTAAGAAGTAAAAATTACATTTGTAGTAAATAATGTACAATGTCAATACGAAATTTTATTCTTTGCTGCTGCTTATTTATATTCGGTTGCAAAAGCCAAACATCTGCCGATCTCATTATTCATCATGCTATTATTTATACAGTTGACAGCGCTTTTAGTACGGCTGAAGCAATGGCTGTAAAAGATGGAAAAATATTGGCAATCGGGAAAAATGATGCGATCATGCAAGCTTACATTTCCGATAGTGTAATTGATGCAAAAGGGCAGGCTGTTTATCCGGGTTTCATAGATGCACATGCGCATTTTGTGGGCTATGCTACATCATTATTTCAAGTAGATTTATATGACAGTAAAAGTGTGGAAGAAATGGCAGACCGCCTGAAAACCTTTGTGGGCAAGCATCCCGGACAGTTATGGCTTACCGGAAGAGGGTGGGACCAAAATAAATTCCCGGGCAAAAAATTCCCGGATAACACATTATTAAACCAATTATTTCCAAATAATCCTGTCGTACTTGAAAGAGTAGATGGCCATGCTTCTCTCGCCAATCAAAAGGCATTGGATATGGCCGGCATTGTGCCCGGCCAAAAAATTAATGGTGGGGAAATTATGACCGTAAATGGAAAACTTACAGGACTATTAGTGGACAATGCCAGCGGCCTTGTTTATTCAATTATACCTGAACCATCAAGTGCAGAATATGAAAAAATGTTATTGGCTGCGCAAAAAAATTGTTTCGCACAAGGCCTTACAACGATTACAGATTGTGGCCTGAATTATCCTATTGTGGATATGATTGATAGTTTGCAAAAGCAGGGAAAATTATTAATGCGTTTATCTATTTTGCTCAGTGATAGCAAAGAAAACTATGACAGGTACCTTCCACGAGGGCCTTATAATACTGACCTGATGTCCATTACCGGTTTTAAGGTATATGCAGATGGCGCATTGGGAAGCCGCGGCGCCTGCCTCCTGCAACCTTATTCAGACCAACCCGGTTGGAGTGGTTTTTTATTAAGCCCTATCAGCCATTTTGATTCAGTGGCAGCTTTGCTTTCCAAAACAAAATTTCAAATGTGCACGCATGCAATCGGTGATTCTGCAAACAGGGTAATGCTCAATATTTATAATAAATATTTGCAGGGAAAAAATGATCGCCGCTGGCGTATTGAACACGCACAGGTAATTAATCCTGCCGATTTTTCTTTGTTTGGAAAAGCATCCATTATTCCATCTGTTCAACCAACACATGCAACGAGTGATATGTATTGGGCCGGAGAAAGGCTTGGGAAAGAACGTTTAAAAACGGCGTATGCCAATAAACAATTGTTAGCAGAAAATGGATGGATTGCTTTGGGAACAGATTTTCCTGTAGAAGACATCAGTCCTTTCAAAACCTTCCTGGCTGCGGTTTTCAGGCAGGATGCCAAAGGTTTTCCGGCAGGTGGGTTTCAACCGGAGAATGCATTGACACGGGAAGAAGCTATTCGCGGAATGACGATATGGGCAGCCAAAGCAGATTTTCTTGAGAAGAAAACAGGCAGTTTGGAGATAGGCAAAAGTGCAGACTTTATTCTTTTATCAAATGACCTGATGAAAGTAGATGCTGCAAATGTTTTATCAACAAAAGTTATTGCTACCTGGTCGCGCGGCAAAAAAGTGTGGGGGAATTAATATTATATTAAACACTTTTTAAATAATGCATTTTTGAAAAATCTATCCGATAAATTACCCAATATAGGAACCACAATTTTTACTACAATGAGCCAATTGGCGCATGAATGCAATGCCATCAATCTTGGGCAGGGTTTTCCTGATTTTCCAATGGATGAAACGCTGATCAATGCAGTGAGTAAAGCAATGCAGGACGGGCATAATCAATATGCGCACATGAATGGCGTTCCGGCATTGACGAATGCCATTGCGGAAAAAATAAAGAAATTATACAGTGTTGAATTTGATGCAGCTACACAAATTACTATTACGCCCGGCGCTACGTATGCAATTTATACTGCACTCACTACTATTTTAATTCCGGGTGATGAAGTCATTGTTTTTGAGCCTGCTTATGATAGTTATATTCCAAATATTGAGATCAATGGAGCCATTCCTGTATTGATACCTTTATCATTTCCAACGTATCATATTCCCTGGGAAAAAGTAAAAGAAAAAATCAATACAAAAACAAAAGCCATTATCATCAATTCTCCGCAAAACCCTACGGGAGCGGTGTTGAGCAAAGAAGATATGGAAACATTGCAAAAAATCACAGAGGGAACAAGCATTTTTATTATCAGTGATGAAGTGTATGAGCATTTAATTTTTGATGGCTTACAACATGAAACAATTATAAAGTACCCGGGTATGATGGAGCGAAGTTTTGCATGTTTTTCATTCGGTAAAACTTATCACTGCACCGGGTGGAAAATGGGGTATTGCGTTGGTGGAAAAGAGCTCATGAAAGCATTCCGGAAAGTGCACCAGTACAATGCATTCTGCACAAATTCATTTATACAATATGCATTGGCGGATTATCTTCAAAATGAAAATGCATATCGAACTTTGCCCAATATCATGCAGCAAAAGAGAGATTATTTTTTACAATGTATGCAACAAACCCGCTTCAAGCCATTGCCTTCGCATGGCAGTTATTTTCAGTGTTATAACTATGCGCACATGAACGATGAAAATGATCTTGCATTTGCAAAAAGAATTACACGTGAATTTGGAGTAGCAACCATACCTTTAAGTAGTTTTTATAAAAATGGGCGGGATGACAAAGTCCTTCGTTTTTGTTTTGCAAAAAAAGAAGAGACACTATTCAATGCTGCAGAAAGGTTGAAGGAAGTCTAATGACATTTTTATTTCCTTCAAACACAATACTATAAAAGATTTCAGCTTATAATTCCAATTATTGAGAACTATTATTTTTGAACATACCTGGATTTCCAAAAATAAATTTTCCCTTTCTTATAAAAAAAACAATGAAGAACATAAATCAAATTATATTTGAAAAACCGTTTTTTGATTTACCCATCATTTAATTTTTATGAAAACAATACTTACTTTTCTTTTATCCATTTCAATCGTTACCGGAAATAAAATGGATTCAACAGCTGTACTTAAAAGTATGCACGATAGATATACTGGAAAATGGTACACGAGTTTTACATTTACTCAATCCACGGAACGCTACCGCGGCGATACATTGTGGAATACGCAAACATGGTATGAAGCTTTAAAGTTGCCTTATTTTTTCCGGATAGATTTTGGAGAAATAAGTGCTGGAAATGCTGTCATTTATAATCGTGATTCCATGTACGTTTTCAAGGATAAGGTTTTGAAAAGAACGGATGTAAATGATGATAACCTTACTTTTTTATTGGGCGGTATGTATTTCATTCCATTTGATTCGGTGATAGCAAAAATGAAAGAATTCCACTTTGACCTTAACAAATTTCATGAAGATACCTTTATGGGAAATGCAGTTTATGTGATTGGCGCAAATACTACAGGTGAAAAAGTGAATCAAATATGGATAGATAAAAACAGGCTTATCCTGTTACGTTTAATTGAATATACAAATGGCAATAAGTCGGAAGCTGTTTTTGAAAATCATCAGCAGTTTGGCGGTGGATGGTCGGAAACGAAAGTCAGTTTTTATTTTGATGACCAACTCTCTCAAGTAGAATATTACCACAATTGCAAAGCGAATGTACCATTGGATGATGCCATTTTTGATCCCAACATGTTTGGCAAAATTCATTGGTATAAAGAAAACTAAAGCCTGCATCATTTGAAATATTACTCCTGCATGTTGTGAAGATGTATTATGTGAGAAATTGGCATTAAATTTTCACCTTACTATTAAAACAAATTATTATGCAGGACAATAAAGATAATCCAAACAAAGAAAAGCTTTCACCAGGCATAGATTCTGCAAAAGATAAAGCAGCAATGAAGCAGGAGCCGGCCGAAATCAATCTTCCCGATGTGGAAGATATTCCCGGCCAGGAAAATTTTATCCCCATAGTTCGTGATATGAATGACAACACCACCATCACTTCTGCAGATGAGGAAGGTGATTCGATTTTAGAAAATCATGATGATGATGTGATCAATGAAAATTCAGGGTCAAATGTTACTGAAATGGAGAAACAGGATTTGCAGAAAGCTTCAAATAATCTGGGTGGTGATGATCGTGCGTTGCGCCGTGCTGCATTGCAAAGTACGGATGAAGATGGCACCCCATTGAATGAAGGTAGTTTTGATAAAAATATTTCTCCCGATGACCTGGATGTACCAGGCGCTGCACTGGATGATGAAAATGAAAAAATTGGGGAAGAAGATGAAGAAAATAATGAGTATAGTTTAGGCGGCGACAAACATGACTAATTTATTCTACAGAATCAGGGTGTACATACGGATTGGTTTTCCAGTTAGCATCATACCTTACAAACCAGCTCAGCCATAGGCTGCGCGACCATCGTATGATGGGTGGTTGTAAAATAACAAGCAATACTGAATTGATACCAAGCCAATAAAATATGCGGTTATCATAAATGGAAATTCCAAACAATGGCCACCAAATAAAAAATGTGATAATGGAAAATAAAACAGTTAGAAAATAACTGACGTAACCTGTGCCATAATAAAAACCGATTTCAAGGTCTATCAATTGACCGCAAACAGGGCAGTGTTCATGCATTTCACGATATACATCATTCTTTAAAGCATACGCATTTTTGGACTTAAAAATGTGGCCTTCCCTGCATCGCGGGCATTTATTGGAAAGTACCGAAAGTAAATAGGAAGGGCGTGGGGTTTTCATAAAAATATTCTTACATATTCTTGTTCCATTAAAAATACGTTGCAAAGTAAGGAAATGTGGGGATATAGATGAATGAGAAATAATTTGAATGTAATTTTCGGGTTCCGTGAAATTTAAAAAAAATTAAAATTTTCTTTATTTCACGCTTCCAAATATTCCAGCACCTTCTCCATCTCTGTTGCCCTTGAGCCTTTAAGAAGAATAAACGAGTTGCTAATATTTTTTTCTTTCAACCATTTCCCTGCATCCAAAGAATTTGGAAAATAATGAAATGGGGCAATAGAAATTTTTTCAAAATCACCACCTACCAATACAACTTCTTTCCACGAATATTTTTTTATTTCACTCAATAAATTTTCATGCTCTTCCACACTTTGTTCTCCCAATTCTTTCATTGCGCCGAGTAATAAAACTTTATTTGCATGTTGTATTTCGGCGAAATTTTGAATGGCCGCATGCATACTGTCCGGGTTGGCATTGTAAGCATCAAACAAAATTGTATTCGTATTTTTTTTGATAATTTGCGAACGGCTATTCGATGGAATATAAGATTCAATTGCGTTTTTGATCATAAGCCCGGGCACTTCAAAATGATGTGCAATGGCAACTGCGCACAGCACATTTGGTAAATTATATTTCCCCGCAAGATTGGTTTGAATATTCTGAATCCCTTCAATTTTTTCTATGGAAATTTTAAGGAATGGATCGGATGTTGTTACCTGGCCGGTAATAATTCCATCCACGGTGCCATACTTATAAATTTTTTGAATGCCTTTCGACATTTCTTCGAGGTATAACAAATCACTATTTACGAAAGCGCTGCCGTCACTGTGTTTCAGCCAATCAAATAATTCGCCTTTCCCTTTACGTACACCTTCTTCACTGCCAAAACCTTCGAGATGTGCCCGGCCACAATTGGTGATTATGCCATGCGTCGGCTCAACAATTTTGCAATACGATTCTATTTCTTTCAAATGATTGGCGCCCATTTCTACCACGGCCATCTCAGCATCTTTTTTTATTTTCAAAATTGTGAGTGGAACCCCGATATGATTATTCAGGTTTCCTGTTGTAGTATAGGTTTTATATTTGCTGCCCAATACAGCATGAATTAATTCTTTTGTTGTGGTTTTTCCGTTTGAACCCGTAATGGCAATAAAAGGGATGGTAAATTGTTGGCGGTGAAAATGAGCAAGTTGCTGCAATGCCTCTAATACGTCCGGCACCTGCAGTATTCTTGGATTGCCTTTCGCACCTTCATCGGATACTGCATAGGCAGCGCCGGCATCCAAAGCCTTTTGCACAAAAAGGTTCCCGTTAAAATTTGGCCCTTTTAATGCAAAAAAAATATCATCTTTTTTTAGTGATCGCGTATCTGTTTGTACAGAAGGAAAGTCTAGATAAATTTTATATAAATCCTGAATGGTTATCATTTTAAAAAATAATTGCAATTTAATAGTTTATAAAAATTATTCCTCGTGGATCACTTCATCCTGTGCGCCACGCATGGCGCCGTCCGCCGGGTCGCCGCTGGGGCGCGAGGCCAGG
>CAYXHX010000104.1:0-7856 GCA_964464835.1 uncultured Chitinophagaceae bacterium
CCAATATGATATGAGCTATATGTTTTTTTATAGTGAAAGGCCCGGCACCCTTGCAGCAAAAAGATATTCGGATGATGTACCCGAAGCCATTAAAAAAAGAAGGCTATCTGAAATAGTGGAATTGCAAAACAAACTTTCACTTCAAAGTAACAAGAAGGATATTGGAAAAATATTTGAAGTATTGATTGAGGGAAACAGTAAAAAAAACGATGCCGAATGGATGGGCCGTAATTCTCAGAATAAAGTGATCGTTTTCCCGAAAACCAATCCGGGCTTGCAAAAAGGGGATTATGTTATGGTCAATGTGCTGAGTTGTACAAAGGCAACACTCATTGGCAAAGCAAAAAATTAAATTATTACGTACCAAAATTATTTATGGATATACAGGGTATAAAAAACAGGTTTGAAATTATTGGCAATGCACCGGCGCTGAATCATGCATTGAATGTGGCTATGCAAGTAGCCGTAACAGATTTATCCGTACTGATTGTTGGCGAAAGCGGTGTTGGCAAAGAATCTTTTTCCCTGATCATTCATGCATTGTCAGCAAGAAAACATAATCCATTTATTGCAGTCAATTGTGGTGCGATTCCTGAAGGCACAATTGACTCAGAATTATTCGGCCACGAAAAAGGTTCTTTCACAGGAGCAGTAGACAGCCGCAAAGGTTATTTTGAAACAGTTAATGGCGGTACAATTTTCCTTGATGAAATTGGTGAAATGCCCATTGGTACACAAGCAAGGCTACTGCGGGTTTTAGAAACAGGAGAATTTTTTCGCGTGGGTTCTTCCAAAGTTCAAAAAACGGATGTACGTGTAATAGCCGCTACCAACCGCGATTTATTTGCATTTACACAAAATGGAAAATTCCGTGAAGATTTATATTATCGGCTAAGCACGGTCCCAATCCGTGTGCCCTCATTACGTGACAGGAAAGAAGATATTCCACTTTTATTCAGGAAATTTGTAGTGGATATTTCAGAGCGGTATAAAACCATGCCCATTCAATTAGATGATGAAGCAAAAATTGCGTTGATAGAATATCCCTGGCCCGGGAATGTGCGAGAATTAAAAAATATAGCGGAGCAAATTTCTGTACTGAGTAAAACACCCATTATTACGCGTACAGAAATTTTAAAATTCTTACCCGAAAAACACGAGAACCGATTGCCTGTATTGGCATCATCTGCTCACTATTCGGGTGAGTTTAATAATGAACGGGAAATTTTATACAAACTCTTTTTTGATATGAAAAAAGATGTTACAGAATTGAAAAAAATGTTTCTCGAAATTTTACAAAACCCTGCACTTGCGGGCAATGCAACACATTATACAAATGAATCATTGTTACAGGAATACCATGACGAGGCAATTCGGCACAACGGGGAAAGTTTATTGGAAAATTCACACCCGGTCATCCTGCAACAAGATAAAAAATTAGATGAACACCAGGTAATTGAAGAATCCCTGAATATCATGGATAAAGAAAAAGAATTGATTGAAAAAGCATTGGTTAAACATAAGGGAAAAAGAAAAGATGCTTCCCTTGATCTTGGAATAAGTGAACGCACCTTATACAGGAAATTAAAAGAATATGATATTAATGAATAATCATAGAAATACCCATTTGTATTTTTTGCAGAAATCTTTCAAAGTATTCTTTTGCATCATATTGATATCAAGTTTTAATTCCTGTAATGTATATACATTTAAGGATGTTTCTATTCCTGCGGAAATCAAAACCATCAAATTGTCTTACCTCGAAAACAGGGCCACTTATAAAAGCCCGCAATTGAGTTCCAAACTTACTGATGCATTGCAACAAAAAATTACAGGGCAAACGAGGCTCACCATGACGAATAGCGACGACGCCAATTACCAGGTAAGTGGTTATATCAGTAATTATTATATCACTACATCCGGCATCAGCGGGCAGCAAGCTGCAACAAACCGGTTGTCTGTGGGCGTGCATATTGATTTACTAAATACACTGGACAATAAAACTCAGCAATTTGATATTAGCCGTGATTTTGATTTTTCGGCAAACCTCACATTGCAACAGGCAGAACCTCAATTAATGCCCGATATTATTAAAAATGTAAGTGATGAAATCTTTAACCGGCTTTTTTCAAATTGGTAAATGGCAGACAATATGAATACATACCCTACAATAATCAGTGAAATAAGCAATACGCTTCGTGGAGATGGGCTGCTCCCTGACAATTTAGAAACCTGGGAAAGCCTCATAAAAAAATATCCATCATTTAATTTGATGCAACTTCTTTATCTAAAAAAAATAAAGGAAGAGGAGCCGGTAAACCTCGCTAAAGAAATTAAAAAAAACAGCATTTATTTTTCCAATCCTTTATGGCTTGATTATTTAATAAACCTACAGGATAAGCCAACAGAAAATGAAAAGGTAGAAGTTCCAATAGAAAATGAAAAAAACGATAAAATGTCTAAAATGCTTGAAGCACAAGCATTATCATTTCAAAAACCCGTAGATGAAAATGAAGAATTACCAATAGCCGTAGAAGCATTACACCGTATTGATTATTTCGAATCACAGGGTATTCGACTGGAAGATCAGCCGGAAAAACAAGATCAATTGGAAAAACGTGTAAAAAAATTTACGGATTGGTTAAAAGAAATGAAGCGCCTCAATCCACACCCGGTTGACCTTGGTTCACAGGAAACATCTTCAGAACAAGTGGAAGGTTTAGCAGCTATTTCCAATGAAACAAAAGAAGAAGTTTTAACCGAAGCGATGGCGGAAGTATTGATTAAACAAGGAATGAAAAATGAAGCAATCCGCGTGTATGAAAAATTAAGTTTTTTGAATCCATCAAAATCAACGTACTTTGCCGCCAAAATTGAAATTTTAAAACAACATTAATATGGTTATCTTATTTCTGATACTGGTGGCGTTGGCAAGTATTTTACTGTGCGCCATCATTCTTATTCAAAACCCAAAAGGAGGAGGCCTTGCCGGTGGTGCATTTGGAGGTATTGGCAACCAGTTTATGGGCGTGAAGCAAACCAATGATATTTTAATAAAAGGCACCTGGCTTTTTGCAATCATTATTGCAGTGCTTTCCATTACTTCGCCTTTATTCTTATCTGAACATGCATCAAACCCCGGCACTAAAGTTATAAAAGGAATTAATACAGGTAGTACGCCTGCACCGGCCACGAATCAACAACAAAATACCACTACTTTTCCGGGCGCTTCTGATAGCCAAAAATAAATTTAAATGAATAAAAAAACCCTGTCATTGTTGACAGGGTTTTTTTATAGGTAATTCATTTGAAAAAAAATTGTATTTTCAGTTTAAAGATAGGCTTTCAACAATATAAATTCCTCGTATTCTATTGAATTGAAATGAAAAAAATAATACTAGTTGCAGTTTCTGTTTTTTTTATACTTGCCTGTATTGTAAGCTGGATTTTATTTTCTCCGGCAACTGCATTTACAGGCAAATCAGCATTTATTTTAATACCGCAGAAACAACACATAGAAGAACAGGTAATGACTGAAATTGTACAAAAAAATATTCTCAAAAGCCCTACGGTTTTTAATTTCCTTGCTTCGAAAACAAATACCTGGCAGCACATAAGAGCTGGCCGCTTTAAAATAAATGATGGAGAAAGCCTTTATACCATTTTACGAAAGCTTAAAAATAATCAGCAGGAACAATCAAAACTTGTGATCAATAAATTGCGTGTACCTGCAGACCTGGCAAAGTTGATTGGAAAAAATTTTAGCATTGATTCAGCTCAGGCCATGTTGTTTTTAAACAACCCGGATTCATTAAAACAATTCGGTATAGATACCACTACCCTATTTTACATTATTATCCCTGATACTTATTTTTTTTACTGGAACAGCTCTGTAAAAAATATATTAGCAAAGTTGAAAACAGAGAGTGATGCTTTCTGGCAAAAAAATAATCGCCTGGAAAAGGCTGCTGCGCTTGGGCTTACACGAAATGACATATATACATTGGCATCTATTGTGGAAGAAGAAACAAGAAATAATGATGAAAAGGATACGATTGCAAGTGTATATATCAATCGCATCAGGGCAGGCATGCCACTTGGTGCTGACCCAACCATTAAATTTGCCTTGAAAAATTTTGGGCTAAAACGAATTTTACTAAAACATCTTTCAGTAAACTCACCTTTTAATACCTATAAAAATAAAGGCTTGCCGCCCGGCCCGGTTTGTACACCATCAGCCGAAACCATAGATGCAACACTGGATGCACCGGCAACCGATTATTTTTACTTTGTAGCAAAAAGTGATTTTACAGAAGGCCATCATTTCAGTAAAACATATGCGGAACACTTGTTTTTTGCAAATGAATACCAACGCGCTTTGGATCATTTAATGGAAAAGAAAAAAACGGAAAACAAATAAAACCTTGACAAAAATCGAACGCCTTCTTGTACATTCCCGGCCTATCACTTTCATACGGGAAACCAGTAAAAAACTTAGCCCATGGGGGTTTGAAGGCCTTTCTATTTATACTGTATTTCATTTTTTTGCCAATCAGATAAAAAAAGAAGGATTGAATGTGCGCGCCGCAGCCATCTCTTTCAATTTTATCATGGCAATACCGGCTGCCACGCTTTTCCTGTTTACACTTGTGCCCTACCTGGCCATTTCAAATGATATTCATGCAGAACTAATTAAAATTATTGAAGACCTTACACCCAATTCTTCCACTCAGAATGCCATATCGCATTTCCTGGATGATTACTTTTCACAACCCAAAACCGGGCTGCTTTCTTTTGGATTTTTACTTACATTATTTTATGCATCCAATGCAATCATGGGTATCATCCGCACTTTTGACCGTTCCTTGTTATATAAACCCAAAACAAATTTTCTAATTAAAAGGTTACGTGCCTTTAAACTCATTTTGATTCTCGTGGTTTTATTAATTGCAACCACATTGGTTTCTATTGGGCAAGGCCAATTATTTACCTGGCTTTTGGCAAAAATGAATATCGAAAAAAGTAATGGGCAATTTTGGCTTCAATCAGTCAGATGGATCATCATTGTATTACTTTTTTTATACAGTATCGGTTTTATTTACAGGTATGCACCATCATTTAAAGAACGGTGGAGATTAATTTCACCCGGTTCATTATTGGCAACTTTTTTAATGATCCTTGCCACCATTTTATTTTCAATCTGGGCCAAGAATTTTTCCAATTATAACAGGATTTACGGTTCTATTGGTACTGTGCTGATGCTGGTATTACTTGTTAATTTAAATTCGTGGATACTGCTTGTTGGGTTTGAATTAAATATCAGCATCATGTACCTTAAAGAACACATAAAGAAAAATCAAAAAGTAAAAAAAGAAGAAGAATCATAAATAAAGTTTACTTCTTTTTGATTAAATCAATAATTGCCAAAGCCGCTTCCCTACCCGTTTGTGCACCGCCATTCATAAATCCCTGGAATTCATAACTGCAATGTTCCCCCGCAAAAAATAAACGATCAACAGGTTTTACTGTAGCCCCTGAAATAGTAGTGTATTGGCCTGGTTTAAAAGAAGTATAACTTGCTTTTGAAAATTCATAGGTTGGCCAAAACCATCTCTGAAATTTATCATTGAATTGTTGTGCCGCTCCGGGGAAAACCTGGTCAAATGCCTCTACATAAACTTTTTGCAATACCTGCATATCCGTTACGCCCATTTGCATACTTTGCTTTCCACCAAGGTTAACGGTATAGCCGCCGGGGCCTTTATTATTATTCTGCATTTCTGTATGGTCATATCCATTCATTAATAAATTATCCGCGAAGGCATATCCCGAGTAACCTTGCAGGCACCATATTCTATCATTGACTCCAATAAATAATTTCGAATTCATGCCATACCCTAAATTTTTTATGGCATTCATTTTCCATTCGGGTAATTTCATTTTTATATCTACTTCCCGCAATAAAGTAAATGGCAAAGTAAGCAATACAAAGTCTGCAGTTATTTCATTTTTTTTATTCCCGGTTTGGCCAAAAACCAATTTATATTTACCATCTTTATTTTGATCTAAAGATAAAAGCCTGTGATCATAGGTGATATGTTCTTTCAATTCTTTGGCAAGGGCTTCACACAATTTACTGTTGCCGCCTACAATAGAAAAACGTTCATCACTTGTGCCAAATAATTTATAAGATGTTGAATCCCCCGGATCAAAAATGGACAGCATATTGATGGCCGATTGCTCGGATGCATCCGTACCATATTCGGAAGTGAATGCAGCAATGATAAAGTCATACAGCCAACCATTGATGCCGAGTTGCTGCAAATAATCTGTGATACTCAGTTCATCAAGGCGTTTATCTTCCGGGGAAAATTTTTCAAAAGTGATGTCATCAGATAGGCTGTCTATATCTTTTTTTATTTGCGCTCTGTATGGTTGTAAAGCTTTGAGTAAATCCGCTTCCTGCAAATGTTTTTGCTGAAAAAAATATGCATATTCTTTAAGCTTTTCATTTTGAGGAGAAGCACGGTCAAGTAGTGGCAATTTAAAATGTGCTGCCAGGTTGAGCATATCCTCATGCGTGGTATCTATAAATTCCCCGCCCATTTCAGTCCACAATCCGGGCCCCATCATATCATTTACTGTAAGTATTCTTCCACCGGGCCTTTGTGTTGCCTCGTATATTGTAGGCATATATCCTGCATTTTTCAATACAAATGCAGCGTGCAATCCCGCGATTCCACCTCCGATTATTACAATATCCGGCCCCGTATTTTTACTCTTTGGATTACACGATTTGTAAATGCCGGTTACACCAATGAGTGCTGCGGCTTTTGCCATATCTCCAATAAATTTCCTGCGGGATGGAATTTTATTGTTTCGCAAAACTTCAAAATCATCTTTTTCAAAACCTTTTGAAAAAGCATCTTGCAAACTATTCAATGCATGGCTCCTCACCACACGTTTTTGTTTTGGCATAGCAGTTCATTTAGATGGAATGTAAGATAGAACTATTTTTTTTAAAACTTGGCATCAACACCTGAAACTTAATATAGATTATTTTCAATGTGTAAATTCGTAAGCATTTATTCCCGAATTACGATTAATTCTCCATTATTCCAGCGAATAATTTTTGAAGCTTGTGCAGGCTTTAAATCTGTACGGCGGTAATGAACCGCATAATTTACTCCACGAATAATTGTATCATCAATTTCTGGGAAAATGCTCGGGGCAATTTTTCCTGAAAAATTTGCAGAAGTACTAAGTATTGGCTTCCTGAATCTTTTGATCAATGCTTTGCAAAATGGCTCTATACAAATTCTTATCGCTATAGAACCATCTTTTGCAATTGCATTATCTGCAATACCTAATGCTTGCTCATAAATAACTGTAACGGGTTTATTTTGTGTTTCCAGATAATCAAAAATGGCAATGTCGGGTGAAGCTGTATATTGTAAAACATCTTTTTCATCGGCAACCAACACAACGAAACTTTTTTCAGCAGGCCGTTTTTTTAATTCCACTATTTTTTCCACTGCTTTTTCATTAGTGGCATCACAACCTAATCCCCAAATAGTATCGGTGGGATATAAAATAATTCCACCATTGTTTAAAACTTCCAGGCATTTTTCTACATCATTTTTGTAATCCATAAGATCTAAAGTTTCATATATTCATTCATCACGGTAGTTGCGCATTTTTCTGCAGAAAATTTTTGTGCATGTGCCCAACCTTTTTCCACTAATGTGTTACGTAATGGTTTATCTTCAATTATTTGCTCCATGAATAGTGCCAAAATTTCAAAATCATTTGGCTCAATATACAATGCACCATCTCCGCCGGCTTCAGGCATACTG
>CAYXHX010000105.1:0-7836 GCA_964464835.1 uncultured Chitinophagaceae bacterium
TGCCGGAACTTGAAAAAAGAGTAGCAGACCTGGAAAAAATTATTCAGCAATTAAAAGTAAATGCCTGATTTTTTTCTTCTGTAAAAAATTTTTAAACATTTTATTATCATTGGTAAATGAATATAAATTTTAACCCCGATAAACAGCATACCATTGCACAAGATGCAAAAATTCATGGCACAGGTTTACACACCGGGATAATGTGTGAAATGACATTGAAACCGGCAAAACCCGGGCTTGGCATACAATTCCAGAGAATTGATTTACCGGGTAAACCGATAATTAAGGCAGATTGTGATCTTGTATCAGATACGAGTCGCGGCACTACATTACAATCCGGTGATGCAAAAGTTGTTACTGTAGAACATATTCTTGCAGCTTTAGTGGGAATGGGTATAGATAATGTTTTGATAGAATTAACAGGGCCGGAAATTCCCATCATGGATGGCAGCTCCGGGCAGTTTACTGAAATTATTGAAATGGCCGGCGTACAGGAGCAGGATGCCGCTAAATCCTGGTACAGCATTGATGAAAATATTTTTTTATATGATGAAGAAAAGCGGGTGGAAATGACTGCGCTTCCATTTCATGAATACCGCATTACTACGTTGATTGATTTCAACAGCCCCGTTTTGGGAACACAGCATGCTGCGTTAAAAAATCTGCAGGAATTTCAAAAGGAAATAGCGCCTTGCCGCACTTTTTGTTTTTTGCATGAGCTGGAAACACTCATGGAAAATAACCTGATAAAAGGTGGAGATATTAATAATGCCATCGTAGTGGTGGACAAGCCAATGGATGATGCAGCAATGACAAGGCTTGCCAAAATCTTTAAAAGAGATAAAATAGAAATTAAGGGTGAAGGCTATCTTGATAACCTCGAACTACGCTTTCCCAATGAACCTGCCCGGCATAAATTACTCGATGTGGTAGGTGATTTAGCATTGATTGGTTACCCCATAAAAGCAAGGATCATTGCCAACCGGCCGGGGCACAGCACCAATGTAGCTTTTGCTCAAAAAATAAAACAACATATCCGTAAGAATAAACACCTGAAAGATGTACCGGTGTATGACCCTGCTTCACCACCTATATTTTCATTGGAATATTTAGAAAAAACCTTGCCGCACCGGTTTCCATTTTTACTCGTTGATAAAATTATTGACCTTTCTGATACACATATCACAGGCATTAAAAATGTAACTTTCAACGAATGGTTTTTCCAGGGCCATTTCCCCGGAAACCCGGTAATGCCGGGCGTTTTGCAGGTAGAAGCGCTTGCCCAAACCGGTGGCATCCTGGCCATCAACAGCATGGGAGAAGGCAATTACAATACTTATTTTTTAAAAATAGATAACTGCAAATTCAAACAAAAAGTTGTCCCCGGCGACACCATGATTTTAAAAATGGAATTGATCGCACCCATACGCCGTGGTATCTGTGAAATGAAAGGAACAGTATATGTAGGCGGAAAAGTAGCTACTGAAGCTGTACTTGTAGCACAGGTGGTGAAAGCGGATTAAATGCAAATTAAGATACAAAATTGAAATCACTTTATGTAGTTCGTTATTCAATTGCCACAGGTTTTAGTCTGTAGATTAAATTTATCATTGCTTTCCGGGCTTAAGCCCAAATATCATTTAATCACAACTGTTTTAAGATTTGCATTTTCACCTTTTTCATTTCAACAATTAAATTCAAGTAGAAAATGAATTAGGCTAAAGCCCGGCGGCATCTTGTAAAATATTCCTCCAGCTAAAGCCTGAAGCAATTCATAAGCTGGAGGTTTTACAAAAGTTGATGGCTACCAAAAAATGCAGGAAATTTGTAGTAAGGAAACATTTTTATTTGCCTGTAGATAAGATTTAAAATTATTTTCTGAGCTTTAGTCCAAATCATAAATAATCTTAAATTCTGCGGTAAAAGGGTCATGTATTTTTTATTCGTTTGGATATTCCAAGCAGAATAACAAAATATATTTCTGAAATAATACCAGCCAGAAAGAAAAAATCTGTGACTCCTCTGTTGTTGGATATCAAGATAAGAAGTGCCCCGGTCAATGTACAGAGAATACCCATCACAAGACTTGAATACATTTTGAATTTCATAAAATTTAATTTAAGTATAGTTAAGCATGAAAGGCACATGCTATAGTCCAAAGCGCTAAACAACCTGCTGATTCTATTCCACAACCTATGGCACATTTCCAGTCACTCATACACTCGTTTATTACGCATTGTAAACAATCACTATATGTTGTAGTTTGTTGCATACAAGTAGGACTTACTACGTATTGAGATGATTGGGGATAATTTTTTTTATTTATAATTTTATCAAAAGGAATATCTTTCTCAATATGTCGATTTCCTATTTTCCATTCTTGATTAACTTGAAAATCAAAATAATCTCTTTCGAACAAATCAGTGAAGCTTATGTGCATATACCCATTTTCAAGTCTTTCATTTTTTATGATAATAGGTAAAAAATTCCCTTTATATTCGTACATCACAAGTGTTTTGTAAATCAAATTTGGATCATTGCTCTTGATGGTAAAGGTAATAATTTGTATGATAGGATTATCATAATTAATTAATTTAGGTTTTTGATTCGTTATCCTTGAAGATACATTTGAAGGGATATTTTTCCAAGTATCTGATTTATAAAGTTTCTGTAAAAGAACATTCTCATTTCGTAATTCAACTTCGCTTTTCACTTTATTTTCAATAAGAACATTTACATCCTTTTGAGTACCACTTATATCTGTCTTTGGAAATTGTTCAGGATTTGTATTTACACCCTTGTTACAAGCTATGTAAGATATCGTTCCTACAATTAATAAGCATTACATAAATCGTTTCGAGTTAAAGCTTAATTTTTGTTTCATTTGGAAGTTTTATTTTTTTAAAATATAATTTCAAGTGCAATATAATAGAAAAATTAATATAGGACAAATATGACCTAATTTTTTTTAAAATTATTCTCTGGCTTTGTACGGTGAAACATTTACCACACGAAAATTTTTTAATTGCATTTGGTACTCATTTAAAAAAATTAAGGAAGGATAAAGGTTTTTCACAAGAAAAGCTTGCATATGAATCAAACATCGAACTTAGACAAATTGGAAGAATTGAAAGGGGAGAAATTAATACTGGTATATATTCTATAGCGATTTTAGCCGAAACTTTGGGTTTAGAAATAAAACAATTTTTTGACTTTGAATATTAAAATTTTTCATCAATTCTTTCCCTTTCAACATTTTACATCGTCACATTCCTTAAATGTCCTCAATTTTACAGATAAGAAATGAATCTCCCTATTGCAAAAAAATGGAACAAAAGTAGTTCCCATTGACAATATGATTTTAAAAATGGAATTGATCGCAAGCATACGCCGCGGTATCTGTGAAATGAAAGGAACCGTATATGTAGGCGGCAAAGTAGCTACAGAAGCTGTACTTGTAGCACAGGTGGTGAAAGCGGATTAACAAATTTTGCAGTAAAAAAATTTTTTTGATATAACAATTAAATTGTTAAGGGGAATTTTTGACTCAACCAAAGAGCATAAAAATAATTGAGTTATAAGAAACTCATACAGTTCAATAAAATTTGAAATTGCAAAATTTCATTTACAGGAATCAATTTAAAATTTATATTCTAATTTCGCCTTTTTAAAAACAAACATTTGTTCAATTGATCCCTGCATGATTCATCCGCATACCTACATACATCCCAATGCTAAACTTGCTGAGAATGTAAAAGTTGACCCCTTTAGCGTAATCCACCAGGATGTTGAAATTGGCCAGGGTACCTGGATTGGCAGCAATGTTACCATTATGGAAGGTGCGCGTATTGGCAAAAACTGCCGTATTTTCCCAGGCGCCGTTATCGCTGCAATTCCACAGGATATGAAATACAATGGTGAAAAAACCTATGTTGAAATAGGCGATAATACCACACTGCGCGAATTTGTAACCGTAAACCGTGGTACATCCGACAGGTTGAAAACGAAGATTGGCAATAACTGCCTCATTATGGCCTATTGCCATATTGCACATGATTGTGTATTGGGAAATAATTGTATTATGAGCAATAGTTCCCAAATGGCCGGCCACGTGGTGATGGGTGATTGGGCAATCATTGCAGGTGTTTGCGCCATTCACCAGTTTGTAAACATTGGCCAGCACGCATATATCGCCGGAGGAAGCCTGGTGAGTAAAGATGTGCCTCCTTATATTAAAGCCATCCGGCAACCACTGAGCTATGGAGGCGTGAATAGTGTTGGCCTCAAACGCCGTGGATTCGGGCTTTTACAAATCAATCATATCCTTGATATTTACAGGATTATTTACAATAAAGGCTTAAATACTACACAAGCGCTTGAATTTATTGAAGAAGAATTACCGGCTACAGATGAGCGCGATGAAATTGCATCTTTTATCCGAAGCAGTGGGCGCGGAATTATCAAACGCTATTCAAAAAATTTATTGGAAGAAGATTGACCAAACCTAAGTTTCACCAATCATTGGTCAAAAAAATGTTTATCCATTTACAAAATACAGGAAAAAGATTTAACCGGGAATGGATTTTCAGGAATCTTACTTATTCATTTGAGGCCGGCGAAACGTATGCATTGTGCGGGCCTAACGGGTGTGGGAAAAGTACTTTATTGCAATTGATTGCAGGCGCAATTGTTCCCAATGAAGGCCATGTATTGTTTTCTGAAACGAAAGAACCGGCCTCAACTGTTTCACCCGCTTTTCAATTGAATTCAGACATTTTTTCAAAAATTGCTTTTGCCGGCCCTTATCTTGAATTGGTAGAAGAAATGACCGCCACGGAATTTTTGTCTTTTCATTCAGTTTTTAAACCAATTACATCAACTTACGCAATCCCGGAAATCCTTGATAGGATTGGGTTAGGCAATACCGGTAAAAAGCAAATCCGTTTTTTCAGTAGTGGTATGAAGCAACGTTTGAAATTGGCGCAAGGCTTTTTTTCTGATGTACCTGTTCTTTTACTCGATGAACCATGTACAAACTTAGATGAAGCAGGCTATACTTTATATTATAGCTTGGTGAAAGAATTTTCTGCAAATAAAATTCTTATCATTGGCAGTAATGATATAAAGGAATTCTCTTTTTGTAAAAATATAATACAGGTGATGGATTATAAAAATAAGTGATCATCAACGGCTGCTTGCAATCAATAAATTCAAGTCAGTATATTTTAATCCAAAGCGTTGGCTAATATAAAAATTAGTGAGGTAGCCTTTGTATAAATACACACTATTCCGCAAATTAAAATTATGCCACACCATTTTTTCCAATCCTCCTTCATCACCGGCATCCCGAAGTAGTGGCATCAATACATTGCTGATGGCATGGCTTGCCGTGCGCGAAAAACCGCTCGCAATATTGGGAACGCAATAGTGGATAATACCATATTTTTCAAACACAGGGTTTTCATGCGTCGTCAATTCACTCGTTTCAAAACATCCGCCACGATCTATATTTACATCAATAATTACACTTCCTTTTCTCATGGAAGAAACCATTTCATCAGTAACCACTATAGGGCTGCGGCCGGTTTCATTACTTAAAGCGCCAACTGCCACTTCGCAGGTTTTTAATTGCTTGGCAAGAATCTTTGGCTCTATCACACTCGTCCAAACCCGCACACCGAGATTGTTTTGAAGCCTTTTTAAACGATACACATTATTGTCAAAAACTTTTACAGAGGCACCCAATGCCAATGCTGTTCTTGTTGCATTTTCTCCAACAACGCCCGCCCCGATGATAATTACTTTAGTTGGCGGAATACCACTAATGCCGCCAAGTAAAACACCTTTGCCATTATCGCGGCTGCTGAGGTATTGCCCCGCTATCAGCATAATGGCAGAACCCGCAATTTCGCTCATACTACGAACAATCGGGTAAGTGCCACTATCATCTTTGAGATTTTCAAAACCCAATGCACTGATACGTTTTTCAATCATTTGCTCCAATAATTCTTTTTTAATTATAGGTAAATGAATTGGCGATAAAATCGTTTGCCCCGGTTTTAAAAAAGGTATATCATCCTGTACCAATGGCGCGCTTTTAATAATAAGGGAGGCTTTAAAAACAGATTCTTTATCCGGTACAACCATAGCACCAGCTTCACTAAAATCCCGATCAGTATATTTACTTCCTTCACCTGCTTTTGCTTCTACCACTACTTCATGGCCATTATTTACCAGTACATTCACGGCATCCGGGATAAGCGCTATGCGGTTTTCCTGGAATGCAGTTTCCTTAGGAATACCGATGTGCAGGTGCATGCCTTTTGGTTTGATGTCCAACGTTTCTTCAAGCGTTTCATAACTGAATGAAGGGCTTACAACCGGTTTTGATTTTGAAGCAGCCATGAGATTTAAAAAATGTTTCTACATTAAAGATAATTACTTTCTGATAAAGCGTCCACAACATTTCGCCTTTTACATATTACTGTAAATTTTTAAATAAATGCGGCGTTCGTTTTCCTTTATCATTTCAAATTTTAATTCTACAAACGTTTCGGGTAAAAGACCGGCCGCTTTTTCCGGCCATTCAATAAAACAATAAGAGCCACTGTTGATGCAATCTTCCACACCTGCCTGCATCGCTTCGAGTTCATCTTTTACCCTGTATAAATCCATATGGAAAATATTTCCAATCTGCCTGCTTTGATATTCATTAATAATAGAAAAGGTAGGGCTGCTGATAGGATCTCCTACTTCCAAAAATGTGCAAAGCGCTTTTATAAAAGTGGTTTTACCGGCGCCCATTTCTCCATTAAATGCCCATACCTTAATCTGCTTTGCAAAAGCCCAAACTTCTTTAACTGCTATAATGATATTGTTTTTATGAAAACTGATTTCCATTTTGCAAACCTACTTTTTAGAAAGGAGAAAATTGCAACCATGTTATAATCATTTTCGGCATTTCAGAAATATTTTTGAAACACATAGAGTAATTTTGCAGTACTGATTTTACCAAAAAAAAGTAAATAATCAGGTTGAATAATGGAGAAAATAAACTGGGATGTTGAGGGGATGAGCTGTACCAATTGTGCATTATCCATAGAAAAATATTTACAGGAAAAAGGTATGGAAAATGTGCAGGTTAATTTCATGCAACGCAAAGTAAGCTTTGATAAAAAAGAAGAAATGGCCTCGCCCGAATTGATGAAAGGCCTTGCCGGATTGGGTTATACGGTTGTTACTAAAGATGGGGTTTTAAAAAGTAAAAAGAAATTTGCTTTTTTTTCCAATCATTTGCAACGGTTTTTATTTTGCCTGGTCTTCACGTTGCCCTTGTTGACGCACATGATTCCGGGATTACATATCCCTGTATTGATGAATCCGTATGTTCAATTATCACTTACAATCCCAGTGTACATCGTGGGTATGGATTTCTTTGGCCGCAGCGCATTGAACAGTATGCGCAGCGGTGTTTTGAATATGAATGTGTTGATTGCTTTAGGCGCTACGGCTGCTTTTTTTTACAGCTTGTATGGTACGCTTGCAGGCAAGGGCATGGATTTTATGTTTTATGAAACGGCTGCCACTATTCTCACCCTGGTATTTTTTGGAAACTATTTGGAAGACCGTTCCATGGAGGTAACTCAAAAGGCATTAAGCAAACTCGCAAAAACGCAGAAGTCCATGGCGAATATGATCGCCTATGATGATCAGCATAATGAAAATATTTTTCCTGTTGAAAGCAGCTCACTTAAAACAGGTGATCTGGTTTTAATTAAAGAAGGGGAACATGTACCCATGGATTGTAAAATACTTTGGGGCGATGTGTTGGTGAAT
>CAYXHX010000106.1:0-6841 GCA_964464835.1 uncultured Chitinophagaceae bacterium
GGTACATTCTTAAATCTGTCTCACCAGGAAAAATTGTAGAAGCCATCACCGAACTTGTGAATGGCGGAAGCCCAATGAGCAATGAAATTGCCCGTAAAGTAGTCCAGTCATTTGCAAAAAAACAAAACCCAGAATTAGCCCAGCTTACGCCAAGAGAAAATGAAATATTACAAATGCTTGTACGAGGATTGCTTTATAAAGAAATTGCCGCAGATCTCCTTATCAGCATCGAAACAGTAAAAAGGCATTGCTTCAATAAATATCAAAAACTGCATGTCAACAACCGTAGTGAAGCCATTACAAAATGGCATAACAACAAGCATTGAAATCATGTGAAAAATTTCTTGCTGCCAATCTAAAAAATCAATATTAAAGCACAATTATTCAACCCCTCAAACTTATTGTACAACAAAAGGGGGATTGCCTTCAATATGTATCATTGTTAAGTTTGTTTACTGAAAACCAGGATAGTTTTCGAGTGAAGAATCATCAAATTTATTAATCAAAAAATGTGATCATGAAAAATTTAACCGTGCCGGTTCTGGCCTTAATTATTGTATGCAGCAGTTGCCAGAAAACTGTGTCAACTACCCCCGAAGAAAATACAGCAATTACTTCATCTCATGGAAAGGAAACAGCCAAAGCGAGGTATTATAGAGACAGTTTTACAACTCAATACCAATTTATTCCTGGTGCTGGATGGGAATTTCCAAATCCCGGCCCGGGCTATTACCCGGGTAAAGGCATAGGATATGCTTCCCATATAATTGGAACGGCTACTACATATTTTAATTCTTATGTAGAAGGGCCTCCATTCTTTCTTTCAGGCCCTTCATCTGTCAATCTATTTTTTAGAAGAAAATTAGAATCTTATGGCGTACCTGATGCAGCTAATTCTGTTGTAGTGGATGAAAAGGGAAACTCCATTTGGTTTGCTGCTACATCATTGGTGCAATACCCGGTGAGTGACACAAGGATAAACTTTGAAGGCACAGCAGATATTATAGGCGGCTCGGGGAAATTTTCCAACGCAAGTGGCAGTGTCACCTTAAACGGTTATTTTAATCCGATTGACCCGACCGATGCAGGAATAGGAAGTAAGGGAACAATTGTTTATTGAGGAATTAAGAGGTTGATTGAAAAGACAATTTTTTTAATTATAGGCTAAAATATTTCAGTTATGAAAAAAGTTTACCTCTTTGCTATATCATTTTTTTGTGTATCAATTTTATATGCGCAATTTCCAAATGATGCAACTTTAAATGTGTATTTGCTGACACCATCTCCTGGACATAATTGCCCAGGTGTAATTCGGTGTGAGTTTAATACATGCAATTGCCTTGAAGAATATGGTATTAATCTTTCAATCAATGGGAATGATTATGGATATCTTAAAAAATGCTATGATGGTACAGGCCCTGGAATCAGGGATATTCCATTACTTCCCGGTGAATATGAAATAAAAGGAACAGTTAGTGGTAATTCTGGCTGTAGCAATTCGGGCCACGTTTTCACTTTTAATATAACCATTGATAATCCTTCTTGTGATCCTGGTTATTTTACATTTGATGTAGTTCAGCCAACAGGGTACAAATGTCAAGGTGCAATTAATAATATTATTTATCATTCTACGAATTGTTTTCCAAGTCAATTAATAGACATTTATTTAGTTAACCCGGATGGTAGCGAATATTTCCTGGACCATTATAATCCCAACGGTGATAATCATAGTGTCTCACCGGGTACGTACGGCTTGAAAGCTGTAGTAAACAATGAATGTTCAACCGTGGTTGGAGGTATTGTTATCACGGAAGCACCGTGCCCCAAACTTACAATGACATATAATCCACTAACACAAGTTGGTTTTAATTGCCCAACATCTATCAACAATATTTCTGCTGTGGCAGATCCGGCTGTTTGCCTGGGTACAAATTATTTTGACAAATATGTCTATGATGAAAACATGAATCAAATTGGTTTTGCTCACCAGGATGGAACATTTAATGTACAAGTCACTTCAGGTCATACATATTATATGCGAACCTATTTAAATTCTGAATGTCAAAGTGATTTAATTACTGTTCCTATTCCTCCTTTCACTTGTACTGCAACACTAACGGAAGTGAGCAGGAAAGACAGTCTTGGCGGAATACTATGCCCAGATGTAAATACAATTGAATTAAAATATGAAGCAAATGCTTGTTATGATACATGGGCATTAACCGAAACAAATTCACAGGTTTCAGGACAAACAGGAAATTGGTCTGCAGGAAAAGATCAAACAATCAAAGTTTCATTGTTGGAATTAAGAAAGCAATCTGATCATTATCGGTTTGTGGCAACCTCAAATAATGGCGCCTGTATTGCAAATTATAAACCTTCGGGTTTTAATACCAAAGGATGTGACGGGAAAATATATTCAAGACTAATCCACCCGGAATCATCTCCAGGGGCAAATGATGCAGAATATGATTTTTTCATCACTTCATCAGCATGCACAGATTTGTATGGTGATCCTTGGGTAATAACGCTTGTTAATACGAGTACACAACAAGCTTATGGCAATACTTCCGGAAATAGGAGATCTACTATTGGTGGGTTAACAGCTGGTACTTATAAAGTAAGTTTCGGCGATCATGCGGGTTTATGTAACTACAAAGACGTTCAAATAATAAATATACCCTCACCTTCATCTGTTGCTTTAAAGAATAATGTTAATCCAAATACTCAACAAAAAATTATTCTATTTCCAAACCCTGCAACAAATATCATCAGTATTTCAGGTTTGCCGGGCAAAAAAATATTAATTGAAATTATTAATATCAATGGAGATATTGTTTTAAAACAAACAACTTTGTCAAAAACAATTGACATTTCTATCGCAGCGCTTACTCCAGGTAGTTATTATTTAAAATTTACATTGGATGGATTGGTACACAGATTGAAATTTATAAAATTGTAAAGTAAAAAGAGGCTAATTTTTTCAGCCTCTTTTTATTTAACCCGAAAAAAATAATTATTTTCCGGCTACATTTCATGAAGTTGGGCTAAAACCCATTGGCATTGAGTTTAATCTTGTAACCCTGCCCTTAAGGGCGGAACATAAAATAATTTTTACTCAGAATGATCTTTAACCCAACATAGCCGGATTGTATTGAAACAAATTATTTTTATTTTATCACTGCATTTATCTTCCCCCACAACGTAGTATCAAATCCTGATAGCCCGAAAGTAGGATGCAATGGGTCTGACGCATCGCCCATTCTTACTATTACCATTTTTTTATCGGGAACTACATATATTCTTTGATCACTTGCGCCCATTGCGGAAAACATATTGGATGGTGCATTGGGTATCATGGAACCCGGGTAAACAGTTTGTCCTCCCGGAATCATATAACTGCTTTTTCCATTCAGCCACCATAAATATCCGTAAGAAGGATTGATGTTTTGTGATGTATGAATGCTTTCTGTAAAATAAGGTTCATTAATTACCTGATCGCTTTTCCATTTACCATCATTTAAAGCAAGCAGGCCAAAACGTGCCATACTCCTGGTATTGCTATAGTAAATAGTAAAAATAACACCATGATTCCAGGTGCCATTCATTCCTATTTTGTCTTTGATACGGGTAGTGAAATAGGTGTCAAAATCCTGCCCGCTCGCTGCTGCTACTACATCCATCAACAGTTGGAAAACATTACTGTACGACCATCTTGTACCGGCGTCAGCCATATAAGTAAGGTTTGGTTTTATTACCAATTCACTTGAATCACTTAAGTCCGAAGTCATGGTAAGTAAATGCCGGATAGTTATTAAATTTTCTTTTTCCAATGGTTCACTTGACCATGCTTCTCCTAAATAAGCAGATACTTTTTCATTAATATTTAAAAGCCCTTCCTGTTGTGCAATACCAACTGATTCAGCTACAAGCGTTTTACCGGCGCTATTCCATTGCCATGATGCAGAAGATGAATGCCCGTTAAAATATTCTTCCATAGCAATCCTGCCATTCACTAAAACCATAAATGATTTGGTGTGTTTTTTATTTAAATAATCCAATAATGGTTGTATTGCATTTTCATTCCATCCCAAAGTGCTTGGTGAAATTCTTTCCCAGGCAGTATCCGTATTATTGGGGAAATACATCGTGGTTGAAGGAGCAGGCGGATTATTGACTGCATCTTTCGTACAGGAAAAAATGGAAATAATACAAAGGAAAAAAATCAAATGCTTCATGAAATTTATTTTAGATGAGATTTATGGACATGGATTTTTGGCAACAGTTTAAAAAATACGGTTTCTGAATCACTACGTACTACATTAATTTTTTTTTCATTAATGTTTCTTCAAATGGTTCATCAAAGTAGAAAAAGGTAGTGTCTTTAATTTTTTCCCAGCCATTTTTGTAATAAAAAGACAAGCCTTCCGGCGAAGCTGCCAATTGTATTTCCTTGAAACCTTTTGAAATAGCTATACCTTCCATAAACTTCATCAATATCCTTCCAATTCCTTTTCCCTGGTAGCCAAGGCGGGTATAGAAACCTACAATAAAATTTTTATGAAGCGCAATGGTGCCTACAATTTTATCTTCCAACATCGCACAGTACATTTCCCATTCAATAAGTTTTTTCGACAAATTTTTCGCCGAATAATATTTATTGAATGCTTTCCATTGTTCTTCATTATAATGTGCCAATAAATTGACTCTTGAATTTTCCATTATTAAATCACTCAACAATTCGGCGTCTTCCGGTAAAGAGTGTCTTATATTAATTTGCATAAGGGCATTCCATTTTGAAACTTTTAAAAATAGAGTATTGTTATTTATTTTAGTATAACGAATAGATGTGTAAAAACTATTTGGGTATTTCTGCAAATGCTATTTTATTATACTTATTCCTGTAATCAATAGGAGTAAGGCCCGTGATTTTTTTAAATAAATCACGGAAGGCTTTTGTATCAGTATATCCCACTTCATACATGACTTCATTGATATTTTTCCTGCTGCTTTCGAACTGTCTTTTTGCTGCTTCTATTCTTACCCGGTGCACATATTCCAAAACTGAATTTTTGGTGGCTTGTTTAAATCTTCTTTCGAATGTCCTGCGGCTTGTTGCTGCAATTTTTGCTAATTCTTCCGTTGAAATTTTTTCATGAATGTTATTTTCGATATACTCCTGCACTTTTAATATTTCTGTATCACAATGATTTTTTTGGCCCTTAAACATGGCAAAGGCTGATTGGCTGTCCCGGTTTATATCTATGGCAAAATATTTTGATGCAAGAATAGCAGTTTCCCTATTGGTATATTTTTCCAATAAATATAAAAGAAGGTTCCAATAGGAGTGAGCCCCACCACTGGAATATATTCGTTTTTCTTCTGTAACTATTCCTCCTTCTACAACTTGCACTTCGGGATACATTTCCCTGAACTCACTCTGAAAACCCCAATGCGTTGAACATTTTTTTCCATTGAGCAGCCCCGTAGCAGCAAGTAGGAAAGCGCCTACACAGAGTGAAGCTATTTCAGCGCCTTTTTTATATTGTGCAATGATCCATGGTATTATAGCTTTATTTTTTGCAATCGCCGAAGTCATATCCCCGAATAGTGCCGGTATAAAAATGATATCCGTTTTCTTTACTTCATTTAAAAGCCGATGCGTATGTACCGAAAAAGTACCATTGTTTAATTTTATTTCTTTTTTTAATCCAACTAATTCTACATCAAATAAAGGTTGCTTCCCTGTGGATAATAAAAATTGATTGGTTGCAGTAAACAAATATTGTGGATCTGCTATAGCTTGCATCACTGATGATTCCGGAACCAGGATGGAAATTTTTTTCATTTATTAAAGATAGAGAGATTTTCAATCTCTTATGGTTAGTTAACAATGCTTTTCAATTTATGACTTAAAAAAAAATATTTCCAGTTGTTGAAAACAACATATAATTTTAGAATCCTTTTTAAATTACAGCCATTCAATACAACTCAGGATGAAAACCACGGATAATTGCACAATTTTACGCATCATTTTCGCAGGTTTATTAGTTGGCACACTCGATATTGCGGCTGCATTTATTGATTATTACATTGCTACCGGTAAAGGCCCGGAAGGCGTTCTTAAATTCATAGCAAGTGGTGTATTTGGAATGGATGCTTTTAGTGGTGGCGCCGGGATGATTTTTGCAGGGTTACTGTTTCATTTTATTATTGCTGTTGGTTTTACGATATTATATTTTTGGCTATATGCAAAAGTGAAATTTCTTTCTGGCAAGCCTATTGTTTTTATTTTATTGTATGCATTATTTATGTGGTCAGTGACACACTTGGTTGTGATGCCACTAAGCAAAGTGCCACTTGAAGGCCGAACTGATTTAGAATTGTGGAAAATAATAAAAGCCAATTTGATTTTAATTTTTATGATTTGCGTGCCTTTGACTTTGATGGCAAGAAAATGTTTCCCCGGAAAAAGTAAATAATATCCTCTTACATCCGATCTTTTTTTTCTGTTTTTGGAAATGAATTCAATCATTAAAAAATTAAACCGAATCCATGTTTTTCTGTCTTCATTTAAAATCAATATTGCTAGATGAAATTTTATAAACTCTTCTTATTCCTTTTTCCTTTAAATGTATTTGCACAATCAGTGGATAATCCTGCAATGTATTTTCCACCAAATATGAGCACATCCTGGGATACAATATCCATGTCATCTTTGGGCTGGAATATAAGCGCCGTAAAGCCTTTGAGAGATTTCCTGGTTCAGAAAAACACAAAATGTTTTATTATTTTGGTAAATGGTAAAATTGTAATGGAAGAATATTACAATGGACAAAAA
>CAYXHX010000106.1:6851-7829 GCA_964464835.1 uncultured Chitinophagaceae bacterium
GTGCGGGAAAAACTTTGGCTTCAGCAAGCACAGGCATTGCACAGCAGGAAGGGCTTCTTCATATTTCTGATAAAGTTTCGCAATACTTAGGTACCGGCTGGACAAGTGAAATGCCGGAAAAAGAAAGCCTTATCACAATAAGAAATTTGCTCACTATGACTTCAGGTATAGATGATTCAAAACAATTAGTCATTAAAAAAAACCTTACCTATATAGCTGATGCAGGTACAAGATGGGCTTATGGAAATGTTTTTCAAAAATTAATGAAAGTGGTTGCTGCTGCAAGCAAAGAAGATTTTGAATCTTATTTTAATACCCATTTAAAAAATAAAATAGGGATGGACGGGTTTTGGAAAAATGGGGTAATTTTTACAATTTATCAAAGTACAGCCCGAAGCATGGCTCGCTTTGGATTACTTGCATTAAATAAAGGAAAATGGAATAATGAACAAGTTATCAATGAATCATTTTTTAATGAAAGCATTCAATCATCCCAGGGAATTAATCCATCGTATGGCTATTTGTGGTGGCTCAATGGAAAAAGTAAATATATGGTTCCGGGCGGGCAAAAAATGTATCAAGGCATGCTGGTTCCCAATGCGCCTGTTGATATGTATGCAGCTATGGGAGCCGCAGACCAGCGCATCTATGTAATTCCTTCCAGGAACATGGTTATAGTAAGAATGGGCGAATCTTCAAACCCGCAAAACAGGTCTTTTGCTGTTTCCGGTTTTGATAATGCGCTTTGGGGAAAAATCAATGCAGTGATCAATCCAGGCGTTCAATGATTCAGAAGAAAAAATTATTTTCAATTCTGTAGTTGATTTTTGCAGATACATATTCCAATCATTTATAAAACCCCGGGATATGGAATTCAGCTATTGCGCAAAATCCACCTGAAACTGTCATATCCACCACCCACATATTTTATGCAGGCTTTGCATCTTTGTATTGTCAATGCTTTACAATAAATTTTAA
>CAYXHX010000107.1:0-7822 GCA_964464835.1 uncultured Chitinophagaceae bacterium
AGAATTGAGGAACAAACGCGCAATAATACAAGTTGGCACATTGCCATTGAATGTTTTATTGGAAGACCTGGTTTTGGTACAAAAGAAAGAATGACTTTGTAGTTAAGATGTAATCCTTTATTTTTACCGCTACTGGCATATAATCCCCCAACCCAAAATAAACTATAGTTTGTATGCCTAAATATCATAATGCAATAATTATTGATGACGATGCCATCGCATTGATGCTGTGTGAACGCCTGCTCCGTATTGCCGGCTTTACAGAAAATGTAAAAAGTTTTGATTCGTGTATCCATGCATTAAATTGGATCACGGATAATTTTGAAAGTAAACCGGTTTTGCCGGACATCGTTCTTTTGGATTTACATTTACCTAAAATGGATGGCTTTTCTTTTTTACAAAAAATAGAAGAATTATTTGGGAAGGGGCTTGTACCGGATGTGTTTGTTCTTTCCTCCACTTTTTTTGTGGATGATGAACAAAGATTAAATCAATATCCTTTCGTGAAGAAAATTATCATCAAGCCACTTACCATAAAAGATCTTGATACAGGGTTGGAATCAACTCATCATCAGGATGTTTACGCTCCTTTGTAAAATATTAAATGCAATTTCTGCCATCAGGTTTTCTTTATCCAAAGTTGGGTTCACTTCCGTGATTTCAAAACAGCAAATTTTCCTGTTCTGCATAAATTTACTCACAAGGTCTTCTGCTTCCCTTTCACGTAAGCCATTGCTAACGGGCGTTCCGGTACCTTTTGAAATTGCACTGTCGAGGCTGTCCACATCAAAACTTAAATAAATATCCGTGCATTCATTTAATGAACGGATGACGGCACGTACCACATTTTCAGGGCCTTTCCGCCGGACTTCTGCTGTAGTAATCACCTTGCATCCATATTTTTCAATAATACTTTTCTCTTCTTTTTCATAGTCACGAAGAGAGATAAAAACGACGTCTTCCGGCAACACTTTGGGTGCAATCTTGCCTATATTTTTTAAATAATCCCATTGCTTTTTGGTTTCTCCATTGATATCGTGCGCCTTATTTTCCAGGTTGTCTTCATTTATTGCCGTAGCTAAAGGCATACCATGCATGTTGCCTGATGGAGTAGTATATGGTGTATGAAGGTCGGCATGCGCATCAATCCAAATGACACCGAGGCGGCTCTTAGGTTTTGCAATTTTTATACCTGCAATCACAGCACCCGCGCTGCTGTGGTCTCCGCTTAATACAACAGGAAAAAAATTTGATTTGATCGTTTCACTGATGGATTTTGTAATCTTATCGTACATGGAAACCAAACCTTTAATGCGTTTCGCATAAGGGGAATCAATTGGTTCGTATAAAATTTTATTTTCAGTGGGAATACTTTCAGATGGGAAATGAACAAAAAAATTGCTCATAAAATCAAGCGCTGCAATCTTTATGGCTTCTACGCCGAGGCTTGCGCCTCGTGTACCCGCACCAATTTCCGAAGGGATTTCTATTAGTTTAATATTTTTCATACATCAAGGTATATTTCCGGAGAAAGAACTTTCTCCTATGCAAATATAAGGTGTCGTAGATTGAATTGTTTCAATTTTCAGCCTTAATGAACGAAAAATATGATTGCACAAAGCATCAATGATACAGTCAATATAATCCACCATTCATTGCGCTTCCAAAACCATGAAAGTTTTTTTTGCTTCAATATTTTCAAAACAGAAGATTGAATGTTTTCATCATCAAAGCATAATTTTTTCAATTTTTCACAAATAATTAAAACCCCGGGGAAATTCAAATACAAACAACATTGTAGTAAAGTTTCAGCTATTTCACGGTTAACGGATGCTTTTTTTTCTTTTATTAAAAATAGAATATCAGTTTCTGTTAAAACCTTTGTTGCAATAGCTATCATTGCACTTGAATTCATGTGTACCGGGTTTGTCTGTTGCAGGTTTTGAAGAAAAATCCTGCAATTATGCAAAATGCTTTCAGCACTGAATACTTTTTCTTTTGAAGCAGCATAGTCATAAAAATACCTGTCATGGTATTTTTTTCTCGTAACCGGGTTTTGCAAAAACTCATAGGCCTCTGCAATCTTTATGAAATGAATATTGGTGGTTTCGCCAGGGTTTTTATCGGGATGATATTTCATCACTAAAATGTGGTACGCATATTTTATTTCTTTCAAAGATGCATTGGGAGATACACCAAGAATTGCATAATAATCTATAAAATCATTTTTCAAAAAAAAATCTTTTGCCATCAAAATTAATTGAAAATGAAAGATGGTTTTTTAAAAAAATAAAAGCACAAGTTGTACCCATTTTGTTTTCTATCCACCAATTCTCCACAGGTTTTTAAGTGTTCTTTCATTTTTTACAGTTTTCCGTTAAGTTCGCAGGATAAAAGGCCGTGCAATTACGGCAAAAATTGATTGTATGCGACTCAAACAATTAGAAATAAAAGGATTTAAAAGTTTTGCGGATAAAACCATTGTCAATTTTGATGAAGGCATTACCGGTATTATTGGGCCGAATGGTTGTGGTAAAAGCAATATCATTGATAGTATCCGTTGGGTGATAGGTGAACAAAAAATATCCTCTCTGCGTAGTGAAAACCTGGAAGCTTTGGTATTTAATGGCTCTAAAACCCGCAGTGGTAGCGGGCTTGCAGAAGTAAGCCTGACTTTTGAAAATACTAAAAACCTTTTGCCCACAGAATTTTCTACAGTAACTGTTACACGCCGGTATTACAAAAACGGGGAAAGTGAATACCGCTTAAACAATGTAGCCTGCCGGTTAAAAGATATTCATAATTTATTTATGGATACCGGTATCAGCAATGACAGTTATGCCATTATTGAATTGGCAATGGTGGATGATATTATCAAAGACAAAGACAATAGCCGCCGGAGAATGCTGGAACAAGCCGCGGGTATTACCATTTACAAAACAAGAAAAAAAGAAGCCACGCTGAAGCTCGATGCAACAGAAATGGATCTCAACCGGATCGAAGATTTATTATTCGAAATAAACAGCCAGGTTAAAACTTTGGAAAGCCAGGCAAAAAAAGCGGAGAAATATTATGAAATCAAAAAAGAATACCGCGAATCATCCATTGAACTTGCCAAAGCTTCTTTAGAAGGCTTTAATGAATCCTATCAACAACTTACTTCCAGTTTGGATGCAGCAATTGATGAGAAAACTAAGCTTGACGCAAATATTGCAGTAGAAGAAGCGGCATTGGAAAATGAAAAAACAGCATTTACGGAAGCTGAAAAATCATTGCATGAAAAGCAACAACGCTTCAATGAACTGATGCAAAACCTGAAGAACCGTGAAAATGATAAAAACCTTGCTGCGCAAAAATTATCATATTTGCAGGAAAGTGAAAAAAACTTGCTGGCATTTTTACAAAATGCCGAAGGCCAGCTAAGTACAATCCAGGATTCCATTCGATTCACAGAGTTACAAGTGAAACAAGAAACTGAAAACTTATCTGCACAAAATCAGCAATTAGTTATTTCAAGAGAAGCTACAGAAAATTCGCGAACTGTTTTTGATGAAAAAAGAAAAGTTGTAGATGCATCACGCAGCCGTTTGCAGGAAATACAGCGTGCACAATTTGAAGCAGAAAAAAAAGTAGCCGTTGCGGATACCTTTATTCAAAACCTCCAACGTACACAAGAACAAATCAAACAAGAACAGGAAAATAAAACAACCCAACTTGAAACAGAGCAAATAAAACTTTCTGATCTTGAAGCAAACCTGGTAGAGAAAAAAAGCGTGCTTGAAGTATTGATACAACAGCATGAACATGCAAAGAGCCAAATACTTGAAGCACAAGCACAAATGGAATTGTTGCGAAATGAATTGATGGATGCCAATAGAAAACTGGATTCAAAACGAAATGAATTTAACCTGTTGAAAAGCCTGATTGATTCTATGGAAGGCTATCCTGAAAGTGTAAAATATTTGCATGGCAATAAAGATTGGGGCACGGAAGCGCCTATACTTTCAGACATTTTGTATGTACAGGAAGAATACCGGACCGCAGTTGAAAATGTGTTGGAACCATATCTCAATTATTATGTGGCCGATAATATGGAAGATGGTTTCCGCGCCATACACTTATTATCAGAAAATAAGAAAGGCAAAGCCAATTTTTTTATTCTTGATAAAATATCATTGAATGATTCAAAAATTGAAAAACCTGCGAATACCATTCCGGCGCTGGATGTGGTAGAAGTAGATGAAGCCTATTTGGCTTTGGCAAAATATTTATTAGGCGATGTTTTTATTGCAGAGAATGATGAAGTATTGCAAACCATTCAGCCCAATGCAGTACTCATTGAAAAAAATGGGAAGTATATAAAAGGTAAATATACACTGCGTGGTGGAAGCACAGGTTTATTTGAAGGCCAGAAAATAGGGCGTGCAAAAAACCTGGAAAAGATGCAGGATGAAATCATTTTACAGGATGCTGTTGTAAATGCGCTGAAAAATGAAATGAAACAAAAACAGGAAGACCTGGCAATTTATTCCGCATCGCTGAAAGAAAACCAGGTGAAAGCATCCGAACAGGAAATCAATCGCCTGAATAATGAATTGTTTGGCGTGAAAAATAAAATTGAAACGCTTGAACAGGCAATTGTTTCCTATACAGGCAGGATGGCTGAAACATTGGAAAAACTTGAAACAGAACAAAAGAATATTGCCCAAACGCGCGATAATTTATTTTCTTTAAATACACAATTGGCGGGCATTTCAGAAGAGTTGACGACATGTGAAAAAGATTTTCACCAGGCTGAAGAAATTTATAATAAAGCTTCCGTCGTTTACAATGAAAGCAACTTACAGGTAACCAAACAACAAAATAAAATTGCCGGATTGCAACAGGAATTGAAGTTTAAAACAAACCAATTAGCTGAATTGCATGAACGCATCACAAGCAATACAGAGCAGTTTAAAAAAGTGCAACAGGATATTGTTGAAAGTAAATTGCAATTGGAAGAAGCCGAAAAATCTTTGCTTGCTTATATGCAAACAAAGGCAAGTGAAGAGAAAATATTGAATGAAGCAGACCAGGCATTTTATAACCTTCGCAATGCATTGCAACAAAAGGAATCATTGCTCCGGGGCAAGCTAAAAGAGAAAGAAAATAAAGAACATCAAACCGGTGAATTAAAAGACCGCATGAATGAATTGAAATTGCAACTTGCCGGGATGAAAGAACGGTTGCAGGTAGAATTTAATGTACAAATAGATGCCATTCTTTCTGAAAGCCGCACTACTTCTGCATCTTTGGATGAATTGCAGGAAAGTTGCCAACGCATGAAAAAGCGCCTTGACAATATGGGTGAAATCAATTCTATGGCTATTGAAGCTTTCTCTGAAATGAAAAAGCGGTATGAATTTATCCTGGAACAAAAAAATGATTTGGTTTCTGCAAAAGAAAGCTTGCTTCAAACCATACGCGAAGTTGGCGCCACTGCCAACAAACAATTTCTTGAAACATTCAATAAAGTTCGGGACAATTTTCAACATGTATTCCAGGCATTATTTACTCAAGAAGACACCGCTGATCTTGTACTTGATAATCCTGAAAACCTTGCTGAGACTGGTATTGAGATCATTGCCAAGCCAAAAGGGAAGAGGCCATCATCCATTACGCAATTAAGTGGTGGTGAAAAAACATTGACGGCAACGGCTTTGTTATTTTCCATTTATTTAATTAAGCCCGCACCATTCTGTATTCTTGATGAAGTGGATGCGCCATTGGATGATGTGAATGTGGGAAAGTTTACACAAATGATTCAGCAATTCAGTGAAAATTCACAGTTCATCATTATCACGCACAATAAAATGACGATGAGCGCTGTGGATGTTATTTACGGTGTAACCATGCAGGAAGCCGGCGTGAGTAAACTCGTACCGGTTGATTTTAGAAGTTTGAAATAAAAAAATTTCCTTGTATAAGATTGCCGCTATACTTTTTATTGCGTGTTATTTTCTGTATGCTGTATTTACACGCAGGCCTGATTATTTTGATGGAAATGTAATTCCTGCAAAAATTCATTATGTAAAAGACACCAATCCTTCAGCGACTATTCCTTTTGTTTTTTATATTGTAGATGGGAAAAAATATAGCGTTGATGCGCATTATATCTTTAAAAATTACTCCGAAAACCAGGAGATAAAAATTATTTATGAAGCTTCAAAACCTGCACAGGGCGCTATATACAGTTGGTGGGGTTATTGGATAAAGTGGGAAGAATTGTTGCCATTTATGATCATTTACTGTGTCCTATTTTTCGGCGCTATTTCCATTACAAAAAATCAAACGGAAGATTCAAAAAGAGCACAGGAAAATTATGTGGCTGTAAAAAAGAAAAAATATTCGGAGTGAAAAAAAGAGCCGGATTATCTGTTGCTTTTAAAATAAGCCTAAAAATCAATTTTAAAATATTGCAATCTTGACTTTCTTTTCAACAAAAGAAGCAAAATGTATGCAATTACATAAGTGAAAATAAATGCCAACAAATTAATATAATACTTACGACAAGTAAACTAAAGCTAAGGCGTTTTAATACTTGTAATTTTTGTGCTTTATAAAATAAATAGGCAGCTACAGAAAGAAAGATTAAATCTATAAAGGTAATAAGATAAACATTTTGTAAAATTTCGGGAAATTTCAATAAATATTCAGTTTTCATCTCAGTAAAAGTTTTCAAAGGATCTATCGAAATTGAAATCCAAAGAATTTTATCAGCTATGACAGTAATTAATAGAATAGACGCGATAATAAAGTATGTTTTATATTTTTTCATACTTAAAATTAACAATCGTTAATCAGATATACAACCGGTTAAACAAAACCACGCCAGTTGACAATTTGTACATAATTGATCGTGAATTAAACAATTTACACTCCAAAAGAGACAACATCCTTTATAATTAGCACAACAACGAGGTTCAGAACTATAAGAGGGCAATTACAACACCTTGTGCAGGAAATGTATAAATGTCTGTAAAAGCTTCAGATTTTATCTAAAAATTCAATTTCGCAATTCTGCCTCTTTGCCCTGCAAGAAAAATTGTATTTCCGGTTTTTGAAACCTGGCAAACATGAAATCCCAATGTTGAAATATTTTTCCAGGTAAGGCCACCATCTTCTGAAATGTCCACCCCGCTTGTACCACAGGAAATCAATTTGTTTTTCGAAACATAGATCACGCAACTCCTGTATCCGTTCGGGCCCTGCGTGGGAAGCTGCCATGTTTTACCGCCATCAGTTGTAAAACATGCATTACCGGTTGCATCTTTATCATTTGAAAAATCACCACCCACCACGTACATATTGTCTTTATCCCAAACAGCAATAGAATTAGCGCCTGTTGATTCGGCCCCTTGTTTTAAAGGTAAAACTATATTCATTTTCAGGTGATGAAAACGGGAAATCCGGCCACCTGATACGGTTACAAATTCATTAGTGCCGGGAATGAATTGAACATTCGTACCACTTGCTGCAAAAAATGCTTCCCCTTGTGAAAACATTTGTTCCTTTTGTAATCTAAAAAATTCAGCATCTTTATTTTTCCGGTAAATTACATACGCTTTCATATCACTCAACGGATCGCCAACGGCAACTGCCACGTCATTTTTATTAAATGCCATGGCATCCAAAAAAACACCGGTTGTTGTGTCTTCATATATTTTTGTCCAGTTTTTACCGCCATCCATTGTACGTAAAATCAGGCCTGGTTTATCCACAGCCATGATATACGCAAAATTTGCATTCATGGCTTCTATATCGCGAAAATCCCTTTGCTCAT
>CAYXHX010000108.1:0-7019 GCA_964464835.1 uncultured Chitinophagaceae bacterium
CCGTCATTATTATTGGTATTTTGTTTTTCATTTTTGGATTTGTAACCTGGCTAAACAGTACGCTCATCCCTTATCTGCAGATTGCCTGTGAATTGGAAACTTCCCAGGCTGTTTTGGTCACTTTTGCTTTTTATATTTCCTATGCTGTGATGGCATTTCCATCTTCCTGGGTTTTGAAAAAAACAGGATTTAAAAGTGGTATGATGCTGGGATTAATTGTGATGGCTATCGGCGCTTTGATATTTATACCTGCAGCTAATAGCAGGACGTTTGGATTGTTTCTTACAGGATTATTTGTAATTGGGACCGGATTGGCATTATTGCAAACTGCCTCCAATCCATATATCACTATTCTTGGGCCAATTGAAAGTGCCGCAAAGCGGATTAGTGTAATGGGCATTTGTAATAAACTGGCAGGTGCGCTTGCACCTTTGATAATGGGTGCAATCATGTTAAAAAATGCGGATGCTTTGGTGGAAAAAATTAAAACGATGGATGCAGTACAAAAAGCTGCAGAGCTTGATATGCTTGCTTCGCGCGTAATTGTTCCATATATCATTATTGCCTGCGTGCTTGGCGCATTGGCATTATTTATCAAATTTTCAAGCCTGCCTGAAGTAAAAGCAGAAGGGGAAGATGAAGTGGTTGAAGGAGCGCCAGGTGATGGAAAAACAATTTTCAGTTTTCCGTATCTATGGATGGGCTTCATTGCATTGTTTTTATATGTGGGCGTGGAAGTAATGGCGGGCGATATCATACAAGTATATGGTAAGGCAATTGGCATTCCATTAGATATAGCAAAGCATTTTACAACGTATACAATGCTTGGAATGTTGGCGGGATATTTAATAGGGATAGTTACGATTCCTAAATATATAAGCCAAACAACTGCATTAAAAGGCTCGGCTATTTTGGGTATCATTTTTACCCTTGCGGCAATTTTTTCTTCCGGCTATACATCTATTTTATTCATTGCATTGCTTGGTTTGGCAAATGCCCTGGTATGGCCTGCTATTTGGCCTTTGGCTATTCATGGCCTTGGAAGATTTACCAAAACCGGCTCAGCATTATTAATTGTAGGTATTGCAGGCGGCGCTGTATTGCCAAAATTATGGGCCAATATTGGCGAAAGAGTTGGCTTTCAACAAGCATTTTGGATAATGGTTCCCTGCTATTTGTTTATATTATATTTTGCCGTTTCAGGCTATAAAGCCGGATCGAAAAATAAAACAGTAAAATTATAAGCAATTAAAGGGCTTCCATTGCCGGTTTTTTTTCATCTATTGTATGAACCAATTGAATATTGGATGTATCAATGCCTGAAATTGTTTCTCCCGGTTTTTGATTCAATGGGTTCTGCCATTTAACTTTTAACCATACTCTTTCGTGTATCCAGAACAATAATATTTTTGTGATGACTTCAGTACCGCCTATGGCAAATGCTTTGGCAAAATCTCCTGTCCAGAAAAACGCAATGATAATTGTATCCATTGTTCCAAAGAACCTCCAGCTAATTCCTTTGATGAGGCTCCTGTAATTTTTTTCTTCAATTAAAACACCTTCAGGAGAATATTTTTGACCGAATTTCAATCTCGCCCATAATAATTTTTCATGCAGGTAAAACAAAAAAATCTTGGTGAAAACTTCAGTGAAACCAATTTTTAAGGCAGAAGCAATTTGCCCTGTAAATAACCAGGAAAGTAAAATTGTATCTCCAGTTCCTACCATTCTCCAGGTAGTTGCTTTAATAAAAATCCGTAGGCTTTTTTCTTTGCTTTTTGTTGTTGCCATAATTTTTTAGCTTTTAATTCCTACTATTTCAATAGGAATTGTAAAGATAAAGGCAATCATTTTAAATTGCCAAAAAAAACAGCCACTTTTTTAAAAAATAATTTAAGGTAAATAGAAAAATTTATTGGCCCTGTGCCATGCTGTATGCGTTTTTATCGCCCCATTTATTTAATAATTCACTGGAGCAAATTTTGAAATTCCCACTAAGGCTTACATATAAACCTATAATATCCTGCTGATTTAATGGTTCGCCATCAATACTTTCAAAACGCACATTGTATTGGTTTACGAGGTTTGTATAAACAGATCCTGTAGGCCATACTTGTGTGCCACGATTGCTGATGTTGACCAATGAAAATTTTACGCCAGCATGTTTCAGGCATTTTTTTGCAATGTCAAGAGGTTGTTCATTGCTTTCTATAAATAAATCAACGCCAACGATGACTTCCTTTTCCATTTCTTTACTTTCAAGCATGGGATTTTTTTCCAGTTTGAATTTGGTTGGAGTAGGAGGCTGATCGTACAATATTGGTTTTGCGCCTACTTCCGGTACTTTATGAAAATTTTGAATTATTGCTTCAGCAAATTCTTTAGTTCCAACTGAAGGGATTTCTTTATTGCCAAAATCACCCGTATGTATTCCACTTTCCAAAGTAAAGAGTAATGCATTTTCAATCATTGCTGCAATTTTCATCAGGCCAAGATGTTGAAGCATGGCAATACCGCTGAGTAAAAGCGCCGTTGGATTTGCTTTATTTTGCCCTGCTATATCCGGCGCTGTTCCATGCACTGCTTCGAATATGCAGATATGATCCCCAATATTTGCCGAAGGCGCAAAACCAAGACCGCCGATAAGGCCTGCGCAAAGATCAGAAACAATATCGCCCTGCAAGTTTGTAAGTACAACTACATCAAATAAATCCGGCCTTATCACTAATTTCATGCAAAGGTCATCTACGATTACATCATCTGCTTTTAAATCGGGATAATCTTTAGCCACTTCATAAAAAATATCAAGAAAAAGCCCGTCAGTGATTTTCATGATATTGGCTTTATGCCCACAGGTAATGCGCTTTGCAGCTTTCTTACGCGCCATTTCAAATGCATATTTAATTACCTGCAAACTCCCGGGCCGGGTAATAAACCTTCTGCTTAATGCCACATCGTGGGTAAGCATGTGTTCAATCCCGCCATATGTATCTTCAATATTTTCCCGAACGATTGTAATATCAATAGGTATTCCTGCTTTGCTAAAAACTGTATCTACGCCATGCAGGGTTTGAAATACACGTTTATTGGCATAGGTATTCCAGGTTTTACGAGCTGTAACATTTACACTTTTTACACCTTTTCCTTTCGGAGTTTCCATGGGCCCTTTAAATAAGATACCAAGGTCTTCAATTGTTTCGCGGGCGGTGGGCGTCATGCCATTATTAAAGCCTTTATCAAAAACCCATTTTCCCATTTCTACTATTTCGTATTCGAGTGGTACTTTAGCTTCACGAAAAATATGTAATACCGCATCCATTATTTCCGGGCCGATGCCATCTCCTTTTGCTACCGCAATTTTTATCATAATCGTAATTTAAGAAGTTGCAAAGGTATGATGGTAAAATGTGGAAGCCTTGAAAATTGAGTGAAAAATTAATTAAGCATTGAGTTTTCTATAAATTTTTCAAATACATTTCTCCAGGGGAGCCATTCTTTTTCATTGGTAAGAAAATGATTGTGCCAAATGCCAATCATTTGGCCATAAGTACCGGTTGTGATTTTTTTATAAAATTCAAGTTCGGCCTCTGTTTCTTTGGGATTTAATTTTTCTTCAAAAATGGAATTGGCATCCATATAACAAAATGGATAAATTTTCAAATTGGTTTTTTCTTCTTTTTCCAGGTCGTACCAAAAAAAAGGTTTGGATGTAGAAGCACGGAAACCATTGATACTGCCATACCCCATAGAATAATCTTCGGCAATACCGTTTGCAATCAAGGCCCGATATGTATTTGGTAATTTCATGCGAATATAATGTTGCCTTGATGTTGTCACTTTTTGCAAACTGAGTTGTTGCAATATTTTAATTTCTTCCGATAATATATTTTCATTTTCACCGGATTGCCAGGATGGATGAATGCCGGTTTTGTTTTTTTGTGCAACACGGGAAATCAAATCTCTCATTCCTTTATTTTGTGGGGAAATATTTTTATCATATCCGCCATTTTTATAAGCAAGCAGGAAAAAATATATAGGTTGTAGAGAAAATTTTTTAGCAAGTGTATGTATAAAATCAAATACATCAAATGGATCCTGTTGATTTCCATTTCGTACATTCATGCGGTAAGAAAGTGAACGCCATTTCACAAAAATGAATTCTTTTATTCCCAAAATAAAATTCTTTGCAAATGGTTTTTGCAAATATTTATACGCAATATCAATATCGAATGTTGGAATTAATGAAAATTGAGGTTCACTTTTTGGTGGAAATATTTTCGTTATCCATTGATCAATAACCGGTATTTCCAGGAATTGATTTTTAAATGCAATTGAAGATATGTGTGGAAACCTGCCATACTCGTCAGGCTCCCAGGAAAAATATTCTTCATAGCGGGAGACTAAGTAAAATGATGCAGCCAGTAAATCAAAGGGAATGTCTCCGCCTGTTTTGAAAAAAGCAGGAATACCATTCCATTTAAAAACCTCAACTTGCTGTGGTGAAATATTTTTTTCAAATAAAAGAGAATATGGTTTTACAAAAATTTCATTGCTTGAAATTTTTTCATTTGAATAGTTTAATTTTTTGCCGGGATATTGTAAAAATTCTTCCCGGTTATTTGTACGTATTGTAGTTGCAGGAAAAAGTGTGTCAATAATATAATTCAATCGTGGAGATGTATTTTCGGAAAAAACGATCATGTATGAAAGTACATATTTTAAATAAAAAAAACGATGCCATTTGACATCGTTTTAAATATTATTGTTTGAAGCTAAGGTACAAAGGCTGTAAACTTCCCACCCGATATGGTTGCGGGATTGCCTGTTGCATCTTTTGCAGTTCCGGAAAATGTGCCCGTGACGACTTTTAATACCGCATCATACGCAGTAATATTAATATTTACTACAAATCCAATTGTAGTTGGATCGGCAGCATATACCGGGATGATAGGATTGGCATTATCTATCATATAAAAATAACCGGATGTATTGGTAGGATAAGTGCCCGGAGTAATTGCACCGGCAGGCAGGAATATGCCTAAGCTGATAATTGAATCACCGGTTGCAGCCGTTGAACCATTGATGGATAATACTTTCAATGAAAGCGTGTCGAGAATATATGCTGTATCAATAGGGCCAACAAAAGTGGAAGCCCCCTGCATGAAAGTCCATGCAGAATCGGATAAAGCCAGGTCCAAATCGCCATCATCAGGCGGAATGCTGTGGCCGGTGCTATCCTGTACATTTACAGAAAACCCGCACGTAGTGCTGTCCATTGTTACAAGAAAATCTGTAATAACCTGTATAATTGGTGTACCCAAAGGGCGAAGCCGAACTGTAGTAATGCCGGTAGAATTAAAAAAACCTGAATCTGCAAACATGAAACCATTTTGCAAATTTGATTTGATATTGTATGTGCCAGGTGTAAGTACATTCACTTTGATATCTACAAAGCAGGTATCGCCTCCGGGAGTAATGCCATTATAATAACTGCCATAAACACTATCACCAAGGCAAAAGCCCAATGAATCCGTGAGGCTGCCGGTTGCCGGGGAATTTAAAATTCCGTTTTCCAGGCTGTATTCTTTCTGGCAACCAACCATGCCAAAATATAAGGCAATACCGAGAATAGAAAAATACAAAAATTTTCTTTTCATAAATTGTTTAAAAGATAATAGGTTTATCTAAAAGGATTTGCATTTACCATAACGGACAAATACGCATTAAATTGTTTTTATAAGTTGATATGCATGGCAATAGGTGCATTATTTTTTATCAATTTCACCTACCATATTTGCCGGAATTACCCATTCATCAAATTCTTCCGGGGTTACATGGCCAAGCTGTACTGCCATTTCTTTTAAAGTTGTTCCTTCTTTATGCGCCTTCTGTGCAATCTCGGCAGCTTTGTAATAACCAATTTTTGTATTGAGGGCCGTAACCAGCATCAGGCTGTTTTCCAGGTTCCTGCGAATATTTTTTTCAATGGGTTCAATACCTGTTGCACATTTATCATTAAAAGAAACACAACCCTCACCGATGAGAGTGGCGCTGTGTAAAAAATTGTAAATCATCATAGGCTTAAATACATTCAGCTCGAAATGCCCATTGGATCCACCAATGCTGATGGCTACATCATTTCCCATTACCTGTGCTGAGATCATTGTAAGCGCTTCACATTGTGTGGGATTTACTTTTCCAGGCATAATAGATGAACCCGGTTCATTATCCGGAATATGAATTTCACCGATGCCGCTTCGCGGGCCGGAAGAAAGCATGCGGATGTCATTGGCAATTTTCATCAGGCTAACAGCCACCATTTTTAAAGCGCCATGTGATTCTACGATGGCATCGTGTGCCGCGAGTGATTCAAATTTGTTTTCTGCTGTAATAAAGGGCAAATTTGTAAGCATGGCAATATTTTTTGCCACATTCACCGCATAGTCTTTAGGTGTATTGATGCCGGTGCCCACGGCTGTACCACCAAGTGCAAGCTCACTTAAATGTTGTAAGGAATTGCGGATTGCTTTCAGGCCATGATCGAGTTGGGACACATATCCACTGAATTCCTGCCCGAGTGTAAGTGGTGTAGCATCCATAAAATGAGTGCGCCCGATTTTTACCACATGCATAAATTGTTTACTTTTTTCCGCCAGGGTATCCCGCAGTTTTTCAATACCGGGAATTGTTTTTTCTACCAGTATTTTATACGCGGCAATATGCATGGCGGTAGGAAAAGTATCATTGGAAGATTGCGATTTATTGACATCGTCATTGGGATGCAGTTTTTTTTCTTTATCCCCGAGGCTGCCGCCGAGTAAAGTATGCGCGCGGTAGGCGATTACTTCATTTACATTCATATTGCTTTGTGTTCCCGAACCGGTTTGCCAAACCACGAGTGGAAACTGATCGTTCAATTGACCGGATAAAATTTCATCACATACTTTACCAATGATATCCGCTTTTTCTTTAGAAAGAACACCTGCTTCACAGTTGGTAATTGCGGCGGCTTTTTTGAG
>CAYXHX010000108.1:7029-7809 GCA_964464835.1 uncultured Chitinophagaceae bacterium
GAGGTACGCAAATGCATGAATAATTTCAATGGGCATTTGATTGGTATTGCGGGCTATTTTAAAATTGTCAATACTGCGTTGGGTTTGTGCGCCAAAATAAGCGTTAGCAGGCACTTTCACTTCGCCCATGGTATCTTTTTCTATGCGGTAATCCATGATGAATTTTTTAGAAATAAAAATGCAAAGGTAAAGAAAGGTTGTGGGAAAAATTTAGGGGGTTGAGAAATTGACAGATGAAGTTGAAATGAATATTTATATCTTAAAAAAATTTAGTTAATTTGTGAGAAGTGTAAAGAATAACAAGTGAAAAGAAAATTTTATAAAGAGCCGTCAATTGCCAACATTCTTTTTGACAATAAGGTTGAGCTATTGCCATCGGTGACAGAATTATTCGAATTGGAATTAGCTTATCTTGAAAGGAAAGCTATTCCAAAGAAAGACTTTTTAGAAAGAACTGCGTTCTTTAAATCACTTAATAGCAACCCTTCAAAGCACTATTTACTATATTCTGAACAACCAGAAGTTATAGCAGCAGACCGGTCATCAGCAACACAAAATTATTTTGAGAATGGACAATTCTCCACTGGCTATGCCACACATAGTTTATTTCCATATAGGGGAAAGTTTCACCCACAACTTATAAAGGGTATTTTAAATATCGTTGGAGTAAAAAGTGGTGACACGGTATTAGACCCAATGTGCGGTAGTGGTACAACAAATATTGAAGCCTCATTAATGGGAATTGATTCGGTGGCTTGTGATATAAGCCCATTTTGTAGA
>CAYXHX010000109.1:0-365 GCA_964464835.1 uncultured Chitinophagaceae bacterium
TGCCACTTTGCGATTTTGTGCAGGCCATGATCGCAATTTTGGAGTATATAGTTTCAACCTCACAAAAGGTAACAGCAATACAATTGCGATAGCAGGCTCTGCTAATATGGCATCGCTTGCGAATAATGGTTATTCAAAAACAACAGTGCAGGATGCTGATCATGGATTTGCATTAGAAGATCTATTCAAAAAATCTTTTGACGTAAATGATTTGTTGGGTTCATGCCCGCAAGCTGCATTTGCTGAATCATTGTATGTATCTTCAACACATACAGATGGCACAAATCATTTGTATCATTTAGATGCATCGGATACAGCTGCAATAGCAATTGCACCAACTCCATAATGTTTTATTAATTTGAATA
>CAYXHX010000109.1:375-7799 GCA_964464835.1 uncultured Chitinophagaceae bacterium
TAAAAGGCTTCTTACAGCAAAGTGAGAAGCTTTTTTTATTTTCGAAAATTGATTTCTAAAAAGATTATCCGACATAATTTGAAATCAAGTAAAATTCTACTCATGAAGAATATTGCCAAAACCTCATTCCCGGTTTTTCAAATAACCTAGCAGGAGAATGCAACTGCTTTTGTAAAATCCTGGAGCGATTTGTATAATTATCCAAATTATGAAATCTATGATACAATTATTTCAAAATCTGAATATTCGGGTAACGATTTAGAAAATTTATTTAAATGGAAAAATGGAATGAATTTAAGCGCTAAAAAACTTAATTCTTGTAACAAGAATATTTTGGGGAAAGAAATTGAAATGAATCACTTTAAGAAAAAGTTTGACCAAAAAGAATTTAATACACAGTTTTTTCATGTATCCGCTATATGGCAAATTTTTCTTTTACACATCATCAATCATGTGGAGTTCCCGATTTTTGATCAACATGTGTATAGGGCTTTTCTCTATTTTCAAAATAAAACTGATCATAAATTGCCTTCTTCTAAAAAAGAAATTTTAAAAATTTATCATGAAGAATATTGCGAATTCTTTTTTAAATTGAAAAAAGCAACCGGCTTTGACAGCTTCCGGGTTGATAAAGCATTATGGACATTTGGGAAATTGATAAAAGAATACCCCGCAATGAAAATGAATAAACCAAATTAAACCATCCAGGTAATTTCCTCAGGCGGTAAATTCGCTGCAAATTCATTAAATGCGGTTTGGCCTTTTACCAGCATTGCCTGCATTTCACCAGGATCAAATGTCAAGCCACCGGGGCCTCCACCCAAAAAATTATCCGGCCTGATTTTGAATATTTTTATGGGAGATTTATCCTGGAAAATATTTTTATAGGGCAAAGTGAAATAATTGTTGATCGTAGTATCATCAACTCCTGCTGCCCTCATCTTTGTTTTTACATCATCAATATATTTCAGCGCTGAAGTATATTGATCCGTAATAGCTATATCATTTTTACCCACATCCGAAGTAAGTATATCTACGGTTTTTCCTAAAATTTCAAGCAGGTTGCCATACTGTGTTTGCTGTACTGTACTTTTATCCGGTGAAAGCAAAATGGCAAATATTTCTGTGGCACCTGCATCAATGGCCATCTGGATTCCAACATATTTCATAACGCCTCCATCCACAAATTGATCATTGGGGTTTACTGCACCTGGAACATCCCGGCCAACCATAATCGGTTGCATAAATACAGGTTCACAACAGGATGCGAGTAATGCCCTGCGGTAATGATTCGCATTGATTGTTTGAACTACTTTATAATCTTTCGTTTCAATAGATGAAGCATCATTGGTAAATACATTCAATTCATTTGTTTGCAGGCAAACTGTAGTAAGAAAGACTTTTTTGCCGGATGCCTGCAATTGATTATAAGAAGTATCCGGGTAATTCTGTTGAATTAAATTCCATGCAGGAAGTACATCAAATAAAGATGTATCATTCAATTTATCCACGATATTCCCTTCAATAAAAAGGTCTTCATTGGATGTGGTTGTATAAATTTTTTCAAGGGTATCAATTTCATTTAAGGAAGCCAAGGTTACCACAAGTGAACCGGCACTTGTGCCTACGTAAAAATCAAAATCAAGTTGAGGAAAAACGATTTTTAATTGCTTCAGTACGCCTACTGCAAATGCGCCTTTTGAACCTCCGCCACTAATAACCAATGCTCTTTTCATGAATGTGTATTTTAAAATTAACGAAGAATTTTTTTATAAACCCGCGCCATCAGATAACTGTATTCTTATGCTTTTTGGTAAGCCGTATGCCTATTTCAGTTTGAAACCACCAGGTATCCAGGTTATAATCCCTATGCGTTGTAAGTCCAATAGAAATCAGGTTCCCTGTATCCATAATAATTCCCGCACCTATTAATCGTTGTTGATTTGTTCCCCAAAGATGATCTACCAGTAAATTGATATTGGCAATTGAGCCGACTTTTGCACCTTGCAATTTTGCATTGAACGTTTTTAATTTAACAGAGACTGAAGGCCCGAATTCTCCCTGTATTTTTTTATTGGTGTAAAAGCCACCGGCAATGGCACCAATCCTCAAAACATGCGGTACCACTGTATATTGTGGCGCCAATTGTATGCCGCCAACAAATACATCAGGTGCAGATGCGAAATTTGTAATCATACCGGTATGCACTTTTCCATACATGATAAAGCCTTTTGGAAATTCGGTATCAGTTTGCCCTTGAACACAAGTGACAGCTCCTGTAAATAAAAAAATAAAAAATATTTTTTTGAAGCAATTGTTTAGTAAATACATGTTGAATTTTTTCCAAAATAACGAATTTCCCCAATAGAAAAAACGGTGAAAAATCACGTTCCTGATGTGATTTTTCACCTAATGATTTCAATCATTAAATTCATTAATTCCTCTCTATGGCTTTTCGCAGGACTTTAATAGATAAACTCAGCAAGTTTCTTGCAGCCTGGTAATTGATCTGCATAATTTCGCTAATTTCTTCATAGGAGAAATTTTTATAAAATTTCAGGTAAACAATCTCACGTTGCCGGTTGCTTAAATGCGACATCAATAAAGCGACCTTATTGATTTTTTCTATATTTTCTTCTCCTTCTACAATTAAAGTTTCCGCAGTAATCTCAAATGGGATTTCATAACCGGGTTCAGTTTCGGGTAAAATTTTTTTCTCTTTCGCGCCTTTTTTGAATATTTTATATTGAAGGGACTTAAATAAATAGGCATTCATGGATTTAATCTCAGTTTTCCCGGCATTTTTCCAGATTTCTGTGAATAATTCCTGTAAACAATCTTCCAATATATCATGATTGGAAATGATTTTAAAACCATAACTATAAAGTTTCGGGTAATATTCCCGGAAAAAAATTCTAAACTCTGCCTCATTTGTAAAACCATCTGCCATTTGCGCAAGTACTTTTCAGGGGCGAAATATTTGATGCCCTGTTTGGATTTTCTCAAATTAAGCCACAAATTTCATGGATAAGAAATTATTATCCTAAATATGGTTACAAAAATTTTTTTCCAGGTACTTATACTTATCAATTTTTTATGAAATATACTTTTCTTACACCGGAAGAGCTACTTGCAGAACAAAGTTTTATCAACTATCTTCAAACCGGGAATGAAGCAGGGCAGGATTTTTGGAAAAAATGGATAGCGGAAAGCCCTGAAAATGCACAACTTGCAGCTTCTGCTAAAAAAATTTATGAAGCAAGTGTGCTCCAGGAAAATCTATCTCCCAAAAAATTGGCTGCAACAGAAGACAAATATGTACAGGCCATCTTTCACCCTATAAAAAATTTAGCCCCTTTTTATAAAAATAAAAAATTTTTATCCTTAGCGGCTGCCTTTATCCTCATCATTTTCACAGCATTGATTTATTTTATTTCAGGAACAAAAGATACACATATCCAAACTTCCAAAGGTGAATTATCGCAGAAAATACTACCGGATGGCTCAGAAGTTACCCTGAATGCAAAGTCCAGTTTGGCATTTTCAAAAAACTGGAAAAGCGGGTCTACGCGTGAAGTGTGGCTGGAAGGGGAAGCATTTTTCCATGTTCAGAAAACCCCGCAAAAAAGTACTTTTATTGTACATGCCGGCAATTGTGATATCATCGTTACCGGTACAAAATTTAATGCCGTGAACAAAAATGGCATCACACAAGTTTTATTGGACGAAGGCAGTGTAACCTTACAAACGAAAGATGGTAAAGAGATAAAAATGAAACCCGGTGACTTTGCAGAAGTGAAAAATAATGACATTCAAAAAGAAGCTGTTGAACGGGAAAAAGTATTGGCCTGGAAAGACCATAAACTTGTTTTTGAAAATACATCACTGGAGGATGCAGTGGCCATGATCAATGATCAATATGATACACATATCAAAATTACGGATAGCAGTATTTTACAAACTACAATTACCGGTATATTACCCAACGATAACCTGGAAGTTTTACTGAGTTCCCTTGAAGCGACGATGAATTTTAAAGTAGAAAGAAAAGACAACCAAATTTCCATCACCAAACCATGAGTGCAAACAAATAAAAATAAAACCTGCATCAAATGAGAAAATCAATTACTACAACCTCCCTAACCTGCATCGCTCTGGTGGCGCAGGTTTTTTGCGTATCGCCCCTGCGTGCGCAGACAGGAAATGCATATGCTATGGAAGTTAGATATGCAAAAAACCCGGTATCCACCAATACATACAGGCAGGATACTCAAAAACAAACTTTGATCAATGTGCTGAAGGAATTGAATAAATCCAAAGGCATTTATTTTCTTTTTTCTGAAAAAGGAATTGATCAGACAATGGTTAACCCTATTCCTGAAAATTTACAAAATGCAGAGAAAATACTGCAACAGGTTTTGAAAAATTCAGGCCTTTCTTACAAAAAAATTTCGGACAATACCTATGTAATTGTTGCCGATAACCAAAAGAAATTTGCAGAAATCAATATCAATGACCTGCAAAACTATACTATGATGAAAGACCTGCCCGGCATTGATTTTTTATATGATGTAATCACGGGTAAAGTGAGTGATCAAAACGGGAATCCTTTAGCAGGTGTAAGCATCACCATTAAAGGAAAATCACGCGGTGTGTCATCCGGTACCGATGGTAGTTTTAAAATAGATGCCAATGAAGGAGATGTTTTGGTTTTTTCTTATATTGGTTATGACTCAAAAGAAATCACTGTTGGCCAGGATCATTCCATCACCATTTCACTTACTGAAACACAAACACAACTTACAGATGTAGTGGTTACAACTGCACTTGGTATTCAAAGGCAGGCAAAAAGCTTGACTTATTCTGTTCAAAAAGTAAATAATGCAGACCTTACTACAGTTCAGGATGCAAATTTTATCAATAACCTTACCGGCCGTGTAGCCGGCGTTACTATTTCTAAAAGCGCTTCAGGTATTGGTGGTTCTACAAGAGTAATATTGAGAGGCAATAAATCAACACGGGAAAATCAACCATTGTATGTAATAGATGGTGTGCCATTGGTAAACTATTCACCGGCACAACCAAATGATGAATTTGGCCAGTCTGTTGGTTATGTAGGCCTCGATGGTGGTGATGGTATTTCCAACCTGAACCCCGATGATATAGAAAATGTAACAGTATTGAAAGGCGCATCCGCTGCGGCATTATATGGTAGCAGTGCAGCGAATGGCGTTATTCTAATCACTACAAAAAAGGGTAAAGCAGGTGTAACGAAAATTGATATTTCTTCATCACTTACTTTTGATAATCCTTTGTATAAAGAACCTTTACAATTCAAATATGGACAGACCACGCCAATGTCTTCCACAAGCCCGGGTAGCCTTGAAAGCTGGGGAGGCATTGTAAATGCGAAAGATTATGTAAATGATTTTTTTCAAACAGGATTGACTTCATTCAATTCGATTGCATTATCGGGTGGTACAGATAAAGCACAAACGTATTTCTCTTATTCCTATACGGATAATAAAGGAATCGTACCAACTTCTACTTTGAAAAAACACAATATCAATTTCCGTGAAACAGCCCAGTTTTTTGATAACAGGTTAACTGCCGATTTCAATGTGCTTTTCCTGAATCAAAATGCTCATAACAGGCCTGCAAGCGGAACGTACGATAATCCTATAGGTGGATTATATTCCTTGCCAAGGGGAATAGATTTTTATCAATATAAAAATTTTGAAACCTTTTCTACATTAAGAAATATGTATGTACAAAACTGGTGGGATGCCAATTTTGATAAAGGCTGGATGGCAAGTGCTGACCAGCAGAACCCATATTGGTTATTAAACCGTAATCCTAGCCAGAACACATTGAACCGGGTATATTCAAACCTTTCTTTTAAGTTTAAAATCAATGACTGGCTCAATATCCAGGCACGTGGGAATATAGATAAGTTGTATAATGATATTGATGTAAAAAGCTATGCAACAACATCACCAATCCTTACTGCTAATAATGGCGGATATACTTTAATGAACGCAGTGAATACACAGTTATATGGCGATTTGTTACTTTCAGGCGCAAAAGACCTGAGTGATAATATAGGTATCAATGCTACAATCGGTACAAGTATCACCGATGAAAAATCCAATTCAAATACATTTGGTACAAAGACAGGCGGCCCGGGTTTAAATATACCCAATGTGTTTGTTTTATCCAATATTCAGCCCAATTATTTATCAATTTCTCAAAATATCGTTCATCGCCAGGTGCAATCAGTTTTTGCAACAGCTTCATTGAATTATAAACGTTTTGTGTATGTAGATTTAAGTGCAAGAAATGACTGGTCATCTACCTTCGCCTTTACGCCGAATGTAGGAAAAGGTTACTTGTATTATGCCGGTGGCGTAAACCTTATCTTAAGCGAAATGACGCATTTGCCATCATTTATCAGCTTTGGAAAATTACGTGTTTCTTATGCAAAAGTGGGTAATGATGTAAATGCGTATTCTACATTTCCTCCAAATTATTACGTGAATTTTGATAATACACAACCCACGTCCTATAATGGTGCTGCACCTTATCCAGGAACATTTTTACAACCGGAAGATAACAGGTCTTTTGAAGCAGGTTTAGAATTCCGCTTCTTTAATAGCAAATTGGGAATAGATGCTACCTATTATCAAAATAATAATTACAACCAATACCTTGAAGTAGCTGCACCAAATGGTTCAGGCTATTCTACCTATTTCATCAATGGAGGTAATATCAGGAATCAGGGCGTGGAGGTTTCTATATATGCAACACCCATTAAATCAACTACAGTTACCTGGAATACAAGTTTGAATTATGCATTGAATAAAAACAAAGTGGTAAGCCTTTCCAATGACCAGTTAAAAGTAGGCCGCACGTATTATACGCTTACAGGGTTAGGGAATTTATTATATGCTTCTGATATTGTTGTGGGTGGTTCATGGGGTGATATTTATGGCCGCTTCTTTCAAAGGGATGCATACGGCAACATTGTAGTAGATGAAAATGGCGCACCATTAAAAGGTACGGATCCTAATACACAAGTAGGTGACCAGGGACAAAAATATTTGGGTAACCCAAATCCAAAATATACTTTGGGTTGGTCAAACTCATTTGACATTAAACATTTCACAGTAAGCTTCCTATTTGATGGCCGCTTCGGTGGAAAAGTAATGAGTGTAACACAAGCGATTTTAGATAAATTAGGGGATACCAAAGCCACACAGGATGCTCGTGATGCAGGAGGTGTGAATATACCTGCAGTGTATGAAGATGGCACTAAGTTTAATGGGCCGCTTGATGCGCAGTTGTTTTACCAAACAGTTGGCGGGCAGGATGGTATTTCAGAATATTATATGTACGATGCTACAAATGTGCGTTTGCGTGAATTA
>CAYXHX010000110.1:0-5138 GCA_964464835.1 uncultured Chitinophagaceae bacterium
TGAATACAATGCATCTATATATTTTATTAAAGCTGCATTTAAATGCTCTATAGCGGGTTTTATTTGCCAATTCTTTTTATGACGATCTCCAACCACATTACTGATTGTACGCAATTGTATAAATGGAATGGATTTCATAAGGCACACATAATGCAACGCTGCACCTTCCATACTTTCGAGGAAAGGATTATATTTTTTTACATATTGCCCAATTCGTTCATTACGTGTTGTTGCTTCATTCACCGTGATAGCCGCTACAGCAGGCAGTTTCAGCAAGTTATATTTTTCGAGCCAGGGATTTTCCAGCCTTTTTTCTGTGTAAGGAAATATATTTTTTTCTAAGAAACCCATATCAAATACATCTTTCCATTCTCCATTTTCTTCCACACCAATATCTGCAAAAACCTCGTTTTTTATTACATATGTTGGATATATATTTTCATGAATATTAAAACAACCTGCAATACCAACCTGGATGACAAGTGTTGGTTTTTGAATTTCTATTTCATGCGCAATTGAAAACAAAGTGGCAGGAATGCCTACACCGGAAACATGAAAATGAATATCTCCCTTCATTTGGTGGCTGCTTTGCAACATGCTTTCATTGGCAATCATGCATTCCTTCCCGGTTGCGGCTGTAACAAGTATTTTCATTCCTGCGAAGTTGAGGATAAATCATGATTCTTTGAAGCTTCATTTTATCCTGTAACTTTGCAAAAATTTTAATCCAAAATGGTTTATCTCACCCGGTTGGAACATTTTAATGCTGCTCACAGGTTATATAACCCACATTGGAGCCATGATAAAAATGTGGAAGTGTTTGGCGAATGTGCCAATGAAAACTGGCATGGGCACAATTTTGATTTATATATAACGGTGAAAGGCGAAGTAAACCCGGATACAGGGTTTTTAATGGATGTAAAAAAATTAAAGGCGCTGATTTTGCAATTTGTTATTGAACCACTCGACCATAAAAACCTGAATTTAGATGTGCCATTTTTGAAAGAAACCATGTGCAGTACGGAAAATTTAAGCATGGCAATTTGGAAACAATTGCAGCCGCATTTACCGGAAAATGTTTTTTTGCATTGTGTCAAAATATTTGAAACACCGAGAATTTGCGTAGAATATTTTGGGGATTAAAAAATTTATCAAACAACCTCATTTTTAAAAATTATTATTGCATATATGAGTGAACAAGTAGCAGTTTTCCGGAAAGAACATTTCAATGCAGCGCACCGTTTGCATAATCCAAATTGGACAGTTGAACAAAATCAATTGGTTTTTGGTAAATGCAATAACCCCAATTATCATGGCCATAACTATGAGTTGATAGTAAAAGTAGTAGGCATCCCGGATCCGGAAACAGGATATTTATTAGACATGAAAGAACTAAGCACATTAATCAGGAAAGAAATTTTGGGAAGGTTTGATCATAAAAATCTGAACCTGGATGTACCAGAATTTAAAAACATTAATCCTACTGCGGAAAATATTGCCAAAATTATTTATCAAATATTAAGAAATCATATTGGCAAAGAATTTGGTTTAACCATCAGGCTGTATGAAACAGAGCGAAATTTTGTAGAATACCCGGCATAAAAATTTTTAAATAATTCCAATGGCATATCACAAAGAGGAAATATATGACAACACAATCACACAAAGTATTCTTGAAAAATACCGTGATGTGATTTCATTGATTGGCGAAGATACCAAACGCGAAGGATTGTTGAAAACGCCGGAAAGAATGGCAAAGGCCATTCAGTTTTGTACACAAGGTTACCAGGCAAATGCAGTTGAAATATTAAACTCCGCAAAATTTCATGAAGACATCAGTGAAATGGTGATTGTAAAAGATATTGAATTGTACAGCATGTGTGAACATCACATGTTGCCTTTTTTTGGTAAAGCCCATATTGCCTATATCCCGAATGGTTGGATTACCGGGTTAAGTAAAATTGCCCGTGTAGTGGATGTTTTTTCGCAACGGTTACAAGTGCAGGAAAGGCTTACCACACAGATTCTTGATGCCATCAAAGAATCATTGAACCCGCTTGGTGTAGCGGTTGTGGTAGAAGCAAAACATTTATGTATGATGATGCGTGGCGTACAAAAACAAAATTCTGTGACAACAACTTCTGCATTCTATGGTGAATTTGAAAAGCACACTACACGTAGTGAATTTATGAAATTGGTGAGTGCGAAACTGAGTTGATTGCAGCTTTTATTTCAAATGTCAATTTGCTATTTTTTCAACCTCAACAATATTGTTTCATGGCTTTGCACTATTCCATGAAAACTATTGGAATTTCCAATCACTTTATGCTGCCATACATCCCTCATTTGATATTTCCCATCAAGGCCGAGTTCATTGAAATTGATTTGAGCAGTTTGCGCATCATCGCTCTTGTTTAAAATGGCTATGGCAACTTCTCCCTTTGCAAGAGGTTTTACCAAAACATCCCAGGTTTTTGTATTTATTTTTTTTGTGCCTTGAATGCCCAATGCATCCTGATTAATGGCAATAGCTTCTGCATTCAGTAAAATATTTTTTGTTTCCTCATTCATATTTCGAATATCATTGGTGGCTATCAATGGGGAAGCCATAATACACCAAAGGCTCATATTGCTTCGATATTCGATATCGTTACAACCTGTTCCGCCTAAATCACCAGATGGGCCTTTGTTTCCACGCAATCCAACGATCAGCATATCCGGGTCATTCCAATGACCCGGGCCTGCATATTTTTCAAGATCTGCATTTACAGTATAATTATGCATCATGCTTTTCCATGAATCCCGAATATCTGCTGTAGTGCGCCATAACTGGCCACCTGCTTTTTCTGCCCAATGCCAGGGTTGCCTGTCTCCCCATTCACAAATACTGAAAACAATCTTCCGGCCACAGTTTTGCAATGCATCCGACATTTTTTTGTACCGGATTTTCGCTGTATTTGAATCTTCAGGTGCACCGCAATAATCGTATTTTAAATAATCAATATCCCATGAAGCAAAGGTTTTTGCATCTTGTTCTTCAAAGCCCAAACTTGCTGTAAAGCCTGCACAGGTGAGCTGTGCGGCATCGGAATAGATGCCGAGTTTGATACCTTTGCTATGTACATAATCCGCAAGCGCTTTAATTCCTGAAGGAAATTTATGTGGGTCGGCAATCATATTATTTTTATTATCGCGGCCTCCCTGCCAGCCATCATCTATCATCAGGTGATTATACCCGGCTTTCACCATTCCGCTGCTGACCATTGCATCAGCCATTTCATGAATAATTTTTTCATTGATATCAATACCAAAATAATTCCAGGTCATCCAACCCATCGGCGGAGTGGGGGCGAGATCAACTTTAGTTGTTGAATTATTTTGTGCGTTTGTCGCAGTAAGAAATATGCAACAAAAAAATATGGACAGGATTGAAATTCTTTTTATCATTTTCAATATGTTTAATTTACATTATTACTCAACAATTATTTCATCTGCAAAAAGCCAGGCTGTTTTCCCTTCGCCCGGATGGCCTTTGGGACATTCGCCTAAATTTTTTGCAGTTACTCGAATGTACCTTGCATGTTGTGCAGAAAAATTTGCTGTAAAATTTTTTATAACCGGGTTTTTTTCATCCGGTGAAATGTTGTTGTTCACCGTACCAACATTGATGAAGTTTTTTCCGTCAATTGAAATTTCATAGGTCACAGATTGTGGCAAAAAAATCCAATCACGATAATTTTGCAAACAGCCCAAAGTGATTTTTTGTACTAACGTTTCTTCTCCAAGATCAATTGTTGCAACTAAGTCATTCCCGGAAAACCCGTGCCAGTACTTACCTACAGCAAATGTACCCCGTACACCATCTGTTAAAGAATTTGGCCCGTCGGCCATATAATAACGGCTAACCGGTGTAGCATAAACAACATTTTTTCCTAAAGCTTTATGCATTACGAAACTTTGTTCTGCCGCTTTCATGCCCATGACTTTGTCATTCACTACGGTAACTGCTTTCAAGATAGTAGAAGCTTGTATTTGCACAGGTTGTTCATATTTTATATTTCCAATTCCGGGTTCTGAGCCATCCAATGTATAATAAATAGATGCACCAGGGATTTCAGAAGAAAGTTGTACATATAGTTTTCCATCCCGGGAAATTGGCTGAATGGCTACTTTAAAATTTCCTTTGGAATAATTAATTCCTTTTTGATCAAACCATTTAAAATGCTGTTGCAAGCGTTGATAAAAATTGCCAAAATTTTTATTTTTTTCCGAAGACCATACAACTTCCGAAAGCGCCAGCATGCGCGGCAAAGCCATGTATTCAAGGTGCTGAACAGTAGAAATAAATTCTGCCCAAATATTCGCTTGAGCGCCTAACACATATTTTGAAAACTCAGCGCCCAACACTTTGGGAACAGGGTAATAATCATAAACCATTTTCAGCGAATTGAATCCACCGATAGCAAGCGGTTCACCTTCAGGCCCCGCCTGGTAATGATCGAAATATAAAGGCTTTCCTGGAGTCATTACCACATCATGTTTCATCTTAGCAGCCTGTATGCCGCCACTTTCACCACGCCAACTCATCACTGTTGCTTCCGGCGCCAAACCACCTTCGAGGATTTCATCCCAACCAATTAATTTTCTGCCATGGTTCATTAAAAATTTTTCCATTCTTTGTATCAGGTAACTCTGCAATTGTTCTTCATTGGTATAACCCATTTTTTTCATAAAAGCCTGGCAACGCGGATCATTTTTCCATGGCGTTTTATCTACTTCATCACCGCCTACATGAATATATTTGGAAGGAAATAATTGCATTACTTCCGTTAATACATTTTCTAAAAACAAATACACACTATCATTTGATGGACAAAAACTTGTTTGAAACGATGGAGGATAAACACCACCTGTAATTGTCAATTGAGGTTGCTGCGAACACGATAACCAGGGGTAAGCAGCAATTGCGGCAGCAGAATGTCCAGGCATTTCTATTTCAGGAACAATGGTGATATTTCTTTCGGCTGCATAAGCCACAATTTCCCGGATTTGATCCTGAGTATAATATCCTCCATAATTTGTTGCTTCACCAGGTTGGGTAGGCTGGCTTTCATTCCATGGAATGCCCGACCTGTCTG
>CAYXHX010000110.1:5158-7791 GCA_964464835.1 uncultured Chitinophagaceae bacterium
TCCAGCCCTGGTCATCTGTGAGGTGCCAATGAAAGGTATTGAATTTATACATGGCCATTAAATCAATATATTCTTTTACCATATCGGGTGAAAAGAAATGCCGGCAAACATCGAGATGCATACCACGCCATTTAAATTGCGGGTAATCTAATATTTCCATACATGGAATTTTCAGTGTTGCATTCGTGCGTATATGTGGCAATGTTTGAAAAAGGGTTTGCATTCCATATACAATTCCTGTTTTAGTGTTTGCAGTGATTTGTATTGCTTCAGGAGTAACTTTTAAAATGTAACCTTCATCCCCAATGTTATCTATCTTTTTTATTTGAAGGCTGATTGATTTTTTTGTGCTTGTATTGACAGGTAATGTTTCCCCGGAAATATTTTTTATATATGCATTGAAAAAAGTGGCTGCATGAAAAAGGTCTTTGTTGTTTGTGTCAAATTTCAAGGCAGTGTTTTGATCAAGAAAAAACTGTCCTTCATGTACAGAAAGGCTTACCGGTGCGGGGATAATATTGACAGCCGGTTGAGCGAATAAATAGCAAGGAGTAAGGAATAAAAAAAATGCAATAAATGATTTTAGCATATTAATTTTTTTAAAGAATTGTAATGTGTCAAGAATACAATTTTATTCTCATTTATAATCCAATTGATAAAATATTTTTTCAAATAACACATGTATTATTTTCTTTGATTAAAATGTTGATGCAATTCAGTATTTTGCAAAAAATAAAACGATGAATCTACATGCATACATTTTCCCCGGACAGGCTTCTCAGTTCCCGGGAATGGGAAAAAATTTATATGACAATAGTCAAAAGGCAAAATCTTTATTTGAGCAGGCGAATGACATTCTTGGTTTTCGGATTACAGATGTAATGTTTACCGGTACAGCCGAAGATTTAAAACAAACGGATGTAACTCAGCCTGCCGTTTTTTTACATTCTATTGCAACCTGGAATTCTATTGTTAACCCGCGGCCGGCAATGGTTGCAGGCCATTCGCTTGGCGAATTTTCAGCGCTTGTTGCCAATGCATGTTTATCGTTTGAAGATGCATTAAAATTAGTCAGCCTGCGTGCTCGGGCCATGCAAAGAGCCTGTGAAATCAATCCTTCAACAATGGCAGCTGTGCTTGCATTGGATGAAAGTAAAGTGGAAGAAATTTGCATGGCGGTACAAAACGAAACCGGGGAAATTGTAGTACCGGCAAATTATAATTGCCCGGGCCAGCTCGTTATAAGCGGTTCTTTGAAAGGTATAGAAATAGCTTGCGAAAAAATGAAAGCAGCAGGAGCGAAGCGCGCTTTAATTTTACCGGTTGGCGGTGGTTTTCATTCTCCTTGTATGTCTCCGGCAAAGGAAGAATTATCGAAAGCCATTAATGATACCCATTTCAATATTCCTGTTTGCCCTATTTATCAAAACGTAAATGCATTACCGGTTGCTGATCCTGCTATAATTCGGAAAAATTTGGAAAACCAATTGACATCGGCTGTTCGTTGGTCACAAACAATTACGAATATGATCAAAGATGGCGCTGATCATTTTACTGAAACAGGCCCGGGGAAAGTGTTGCAGGGATTAGTTGCGAAAATCAATAAAACAGTAAAGATTGATGGCGTGGAATAATTAAACTTTAAATTTTCATTTCCGGTACTTCACCCTGTACAATTAATTTCCCTTTTGTTTTTGATTGTATTTCTTCCACAGTCACACCGGGAGCGCGTTCCATCAATTGAAACCCATCTTCTGTTACACTGAGAACAGCAAGGTCAGTTACAATTTTCTTTACACATTTTACACCTGTCAATGGCAGGGTGCAAGATGGCAATAATTTGCTTTCTCCTTTTGGATTGGTATGCTGCATGGCTACAATAATATTTCTTGCACTTGATACAAGGTCCATAGCGCCGCCCATACCTTTCACCATTTTTCCGGGAATTTTCCAGTTGGCGATATCGCCTGTTTCACTCACTTCCATTGCACCCAATACGGTCAGGTCAATTTTTCCGGCACGGATCATTCCAAAACTTTCAGCACTATCAAAAAATACACTACCGGGGATTTCCGTGATTGTTTCTTTCCCAGCATTGATGAGGTCAGCATCCAGGTTTTCTTCAGTCGGGTAGGCGCCCATTCCGAGAATGCCATTTTCACTTTGTAAAATAACGGTTATGCCATCCGGGATAAAATTAGCAACCAGTGTAGGAATACCGATTCCTAAATTTACATACATACCATCTTTCAATTCCTGTGCAATGCGTTTTGCAATTCCAAATTTATCTAATGCCATTTTATTTTTTATTTATTTGTATAGTTTTTCTTTCAATACGTTTTTCATAATTCTTTCCCTGGAAAATACGATGAACATAAATGCCAGGAACGTGTACACAATCTGCAGGCAGATCACCGGGTTCTACCAACTCTTCCACTTCAGCGATAGTAATATCACCTGCTCTTGCCATTGATGTTGAAAAATTTCTTGTTGCTTTGCGAAAAACCAGGTTGCCCAATGAATCGCCCTTCCATGCTTTTACAATTGCAAAATCCGCATGCAGCGCCATTTCCATCAAATATTTTTTTCCATTGAATTCTCGTACTTCTTTTCCTTCTGCAACTTCAGTTCCA
>CAYXHX010000111.1:0-2067 GCA_964464835.1 uncultured Chitinophagaceae bacterium
ATCTACATAAGGTTCTTTTGAAACATCATCAATAGCGCTGAGATAATCTTTCATAGCCTGCCCGCCCCAGTCTTTACTGATTTCTTCATTCCAGGCCGTGCCAAAGCCGGGCATACCTCTTCGAGAGGGCGCTACTACAATATATCCCTGTGAAGCCATTAATTGGAAGTTCCAACGGAAAGAATAAAATTGGGTAAGTGGGGATTGCGGCCCTCCCTGGCAATACAATAATGCAGGATACTTTTTTGCCGGATCAAAAGAAGGCGGGTAAATTACCCACACCAACATTTTTTTATTATCCGTGGTAGTTACAAATCGCCGTTCAATTTTACACATGTTTATTTTGGCGTATGCCTGGTCGTTTACATGTGACAATTGCGTCATTGCACCATCATTTACTGCTACTGAATATATTTCAGCCGCATGATTCATATCCGTTCTTGTAACAATTAATTTATTACCAACCTGCCCTGTAATTCCGGTTACATCATAATCCCCTTTTGTGATTTGTACAATTGTAAATTTCGAATTTGCGTCCGGTGACCACGCAACAGAGAATAGTTGCAACGTACCATTTACAGGCGCGATGAAGTAAATTGTTTTCCCATCATTTCCCCACATAAAACTTTCAACATGAAGGTCGTCGCGGCTTGCAGTAAGATTGATGGTTTTATCATCGTGCATTATCTTCAAATCTTGTTTATCAGATTCATATCCATCTCTTTTCATACTCAGCCATGCCAGCCAACCATTGGCATTATATGCAGGCGCTAAATCATAGCCATTATTATCCTTCGTAAGGTTTTTTGTTTTTCCGGTAGCAATCGTATATTCATATAAATCTGTATTGGTACTGATGGCATATTCGGTTCCGAATTTCTTTTTTGTAACATATACTACATGTTTCCCATCGGGGTTCCAAATAAAATCTTCATCGCCACCAAAAGGTTTTTGAGGGCAGTCATAAGGTTCATCTTTCATCAAATCAATTTCACCGCTAACTGTTTCAGAATTTAATGGCTGCAGAAAAACATGATCAAATTTTCCGTCTTCCCACGTATCCCAGTGACGATAGTTGAGTGAAGTATAAACATACACATCAGATTTTTGCAGGTCGGGATAGATTTCTGGCCCGGTTACTTTTAAGATTTGTACGGGTTTACTAACCAATTTATATTTCCCATCAGGAGAAATTTTATTGTCTTTTAATAATCCGTCTGTATTTTCAATCATTTCAGCATTGCCTCCACCGATTGGTAACTTGTAGGTTTTATGATTGATCTTATTGTTCTCCATATTGGGATTGCCTACATCGAACAAAATATAATTTTTGTCCATGGTAATACCCAAAGGGCTTACCCTGCCGAGTTTCCAGAGCATTTCAGGGGAAAGGTTGTTTTGGGCAAATACAAATAATCCACTCAAAGCAGTGAATAGTAACAAGCTGATTTTTTTTAGCATTATTCGGGTTTTAATTTTAAAAATTTATTTTTTTATAAAAATGTATGGGTCATAATCCAGGAATTCATTTACCATTAGTTCAACAGAAGCTACTTTATTATTGTCTATTTTAAATTTTACAGGCAAAATACCGAAATCAATATTGCTGTATGTCAGTAGCCATTCATCATTGTCCATATACTGTAATGTTGCAGTGAGATCATACGTATTCAACATTTTAATTTCCAGGCCATTTCCTTTTTCTGAAATTTGAATGGGGCCATACAAACTATTTTCATAGGTTCCAACATAATTGCTTAATGGTAGTGCAGGTTTTGAGCCTTTGACTCTTGCCTGCATGGCTTTAACTGAAGCAACACTTTTTTCAAAATCAGGCATGGAGGCAGCAAGGCTTTCTTTGCTGTGATTTTTATATGGTTCATCTAAATAGGCATCTAATATTTGATAACGCAGGTCTTCAAAAAAAGATTGGTTATCCATATTCGTGAGAATAACGATGGCTAAATTTTCTTCGGGCACAAAGCAGGTATTGGTAACAAAACCCATTGCGCCGCCGGTATGCCAGAATACTTGCTTGCCTGCATAGAAGGTTTCAAAAACCCCCAT
>CAYXHX010000111.1:2077-7774 GCA_964464835.1 uncultured Chitinophagaceae bacterium
TTCCATAGCCAAGAAAATGAGTAGGTGTGCGCATAGATTTCCTGCTGGAAATAATGGTTTGCATATCGCGTGTCCGCTGAATAGCACGCCAGGGAATGATTTGCTTGCCATTGTATCTCCCGGAGTCCAATTGCATGGTGAGCCATTTCGCCATATCTTTTACATTGCTTACAATACTACCGGCTGGAGCAAGATTATCTATTCTGTCATAGGGCAGTTCTGTTATTTCTCCTGTATATAAATTGGTATAAGGCTTAGATGCATTGTCCATTTCACCCATATTTAGCCCAAGTGCATGTGTATTGTCCATGCCAAGTGGCAAAAAAATACTATCATAAATATATACTGCCCAGGGTTTGCCGGTTACTACAGGTATAATTTCTCCCGCAGTGAGGAAGCAACTGTTGCAATAACCAAATGACTGCCGGAAATTTTGCGTTGGTTTCAGCAATTTCATTTTATGCATAATGTCATTGGATGAAAGTTTGCTGTCCCAAAAAACAAAATCACCCTGGAAAGTGCGTGTACCAAGATGATGGCCAAGCATATCCCTGATTGTCACCAACTTTGTTGTAGTGGTATCATATACAGAATACCAGGGAAAATATTTTGTAATCTTATCATCCAGGGATATTTTTTTGTTATATTCAAGCTGGGCAAGCGCCGTTCCGGTAAACAATTTACTGTTGCTGGCAATCATGAATAAAGTATTTTCATCAACCGGCTCCCTGGTTTGCACATCGCGCACTCCATAGCCTTTCATGACAACTGTTTTGCCATCTTTAATTACAGCAATGGCGAGGCCGGGAATTGACCAGTCTTTCATTCCTTCATTGATGTATTGATCTAAACTATCATTCATAAATAAAGGCGATTGCGCCCTCAATAGCGTTGACAAAAAAAGAATTGGCAGAAAAAACACGGAAATTTTTTTCATAAAAAAAATTGAAGCGGAAAGTTAAGTAAATCCATTTAAAATCTAATCGTGTTGAATTTTTAAATAAAAAAAGCCGCTTTTGAAAGCGGCAATTTATGAAGGGAATAAAGATTATTCTGTTTTTAAATATTGTGCATAGGCATACCCTTCTATGCCTTCATCCGTGCGAACCAACCACCATTGATCATTTGTTTTACTGATCAATGTTACTGTTGATTCATGTGCAGCTTTTCCCACAATCGGCTGATCCGTTCCGGGGCCCTGGCGAACATTCAAATTAGAACTTTCCGTAGCTACTTTTAAACGAGTGCCTTCTGCAATTCCTGAAACATTGATGTTTAATATTAAATCACCTGCGCGGAATTCCGGGTCTATTTGGCCATAAATATTCCAAAGTTGATCCTTGATAGCGCCGGATGATACATTTCCATCTATATATAAAACGCCGTCCTGTTCACGCACGTTTAAATCTGTGGCGCCTGTATTATTTGCAGCATCTATTAGTTGTTTGTATTTATCTTGTAATGACATCTGTGTTTTTTATTTAATGACTAAATTGTTTTGAATTTTTTTTGGCTTTAATGAGTTCAGTGTCATCATTAATTTTGGTAAATCATCTTTTTTAATTTCCCCGGTTAAAGTAATTACACCACCTGAAATGGCAGCTTTCACCCCACTAAAATCTTTTGTAGCATCCATCACCATTTTGGAAAGTGCATCATCCGGGGTGATTGTTACTACGGGAGCAGGTGGAGGAGCTGCTACTGTAGCTTGATCATCAATTGATTTTACGCCATTGATTTCTTTGATAGCAGCTTCTGTTGTACTTTTTTGTTCATCACTTGTAAATTCTCCTGTAATGGTTACCACGCCATCTTTTACGGAAGTAGTAATGCCTGTCATATCCGGCATCAATTGAAGTTTCTGGGTAATACCGGCCTGGATGTCATCATCTTTTGGGCCGCTTTTACAACCGGGCAGCGTAAATAATATTGCTGCAGCAAGTGGTAAGAATAAGAATAAAAACCTGGATCTTTTTTTCATTGTTTTAATTTTTGAATGTTGGAAATATAATTTAAAAAAAATGAAAGACAAAAACCATGCAGTAATTTAACTATACTTCCTGCAACTGCATAATCGCTTCAAATAAGGTTTCATATTTTTCATTGCCGGATTTTATCTGAAGCAGCAGATTCGCATATTTTTTTTCAAGTTCATGGAATTTCGCAGGCACATTAAAATTTTCCGGCAGGGATAATTCTTTTTCCAAATTGATTTTTTCTGCATTCCATGAATTGAGTTCTTCTTCCAATTTCGAAAATTGTTTCTGGAGTTTTTGAAGATCTTTTTTTTGCTCGCGCAAATGCTGAGCATCAACTTCTTTCAATACATTTTTTTTCACTTCTTCTTTGATCACCGGCTGATCAGCCGAAAGCTCGATTTTTTTATTTTTAGATTCGACAGCTTTTTTCTTTTCATCACGTTGTTTCCAATCTACCCATTCTTCATATTCACCCTTGAATTCCCGTATTTTATGATCATCTATTTCCCATATTTTATTTGCTGTTTTGGAAATAAAATACCGGTCGTGGCTTACGAGGATTAAAGTGCCTTCATATTTCTTTAATGCTTCAATCAATAATTCCACACTATGGATATCAAGGTGATTGGTAGGTTCATCGAGCATCAGGAAATTGGCTTTGCCGGTAATTACTTTTGCCAATGCCACACGTGCTTTTTCACCACCGCTCAATATTTTTATTTTCTTTTCTACATCTTCACCTGAAAAAAGAAAACATCCGAGTAAAGAACGAAGTTCCATTTCCGTTTTTCCACTGCCACAGTTTTTCATTTCTTCTAAAATATCCACGTTGATATTCAAAGCTTCGAGTTGATGCTGCGCATAAAAACTTTCCTGTACATTGTGGCCCCAAACCCTTTCCCCATCAAAGTCTTCCACACCTGCAATCATTCGGAGCAATGTGGATTTTCCTTTTCCATTGGCGCCGATTAAAGCGATCTTATCACCGCGATTAATTTCTGCATGTGCATTTTCCAAAATGGTGAGATCGCCAAATTTTTTGGTAGCATGTTTAAGTGTTGCGATTATTTTCCCGGGCTGCTTTTCCACCTGGAAATTGATACGCAGATTGGGCCTTTCCAATGTTACATTTTCTACACGGTCAAGTTTATCCAACCTCTTTTGAATACTTTGTGCCTGTGCGGCTTTACTGGCTTTTGCTTTAAAGCGTTCTACAAACCTTTCCTGCTGCCGGATAAAATCCTGTTGATTTTCAAAAGCCTTTTGTTGCATATCTATCCGGATGGCTTTTTCTTTTTCATAAAAATCATAGTTGCCTGAATAAATATGAAGTTGTTGCTGGTATAGCTCCACAATTTTTGTTACCATTCTATTGAGGAAATATTTATCGTGGCTTACTATTACTACACTTCCATGATAATGTGTAAGGTATTTTTCCAACCATTCAATGGATGGTAAGTCAAGATGGTTTGTAGGTTCATCGAGCAACAAAATATCCGGTTGCTGCAAAATCATTTTTGCCAATAATACACGCATGCGCCACCCACCACTGAATTCCCGGTACGGCCTTTGCAAATCCGTATTTGCAAAACCAAGCCCCTGTAATACTTCTTCTGTTTTATGATGAATTTCATACCCGCCGCTTACTTCGAGTTCGTGTAATAAATCCGTATATTTTTCAAGAGATTTTTCATCTGATTTTTTTTCGAGGGCTTTTCCCAATTCTTCAATTTCTTTTTCCAGTTCTTTGATTTTTTCGAATGCGCCCATTGCCACTTCGAGGATGGAATCATTCGTATCAAAACTTAATAAATCCTGGTGGAGATAACCAATAGTAGTTTCGCGGCTTCTTTCCACAGTGCCGGCGGATGGTGTATATTCTCCCACAAAGAGTTTTAGTAAAGTAGATTTTCCGGTACCATTATAACCGATCAGGCCAATACGCTCGCCCGGTTGTATATGCCAGGTGGCATCTTCCACAATTATCCTTGCCCCAAATTCGAATGTGATATTGTTCAATCCTGCTAACATAAAAAAAATTGCAGCGCAAAATTAACTGAAAGAATTTGAATGGCTGCGCATATTTAGGGTAAATGGGTTTGATTGATTAAATTTGCTTTTTTGAAATTTTAATTTAAATAAAATGAAAAAAGGATTTTTAATTTTATCCATAATCATTGCTGCTATTGCCATTTATTTTTTATTTTTTTATAAACACCCCGATGAAGCAAATAATGAAGTAAAACAAACTGCTTTGCGTGTGAGTGCACATACAGATGAATTCAATAAAAGTTTCTCTGATATTATGCAAACCTATTATACCATGAAAGATGCATTGGTGAATTGGGATACGGCCAAAGCAAGTGCAGCAGCCATGCAGCTTTCAGCAGCTATACCTGCATTGCCATTGAAAGAAATGAATGCAGACAGTTTGATTATTAATACCGCGCTTTCTTATTCTTTCAACGTTTCGGGACAGGCAAAAGTGGTCGCCGCCGAAGGGAGTATTGAAGCAAAGCGCCACGCATTCAGTACGCTTTCTGAAAATTTATACAATTTATTAAGAACGGTGAAGTATGATCAAAATACCATTTACCACGATAAATGCCCGATGGCTTTCCAGGATTCAATAGCTGCATATTGGCTGAGTGATCAACGCGAAATTGTAAATCCATACCTGGGAAATAAGCATCCAAAATATCATTCCGGTATGTTGCATTGCGGAAATATTGAGGATAGTATTGGTTTATTAAAAAATTAAATTTTTTTTCCATTTTGTATGAATGAGATTTTTTTTGTCAGGATAAAAAAATTTCAATGTTATGTGAGCGTTATTTTTACAATGTTCAGCTAATCACCGCGCATGAAATTTCTACTCATATTTATTTTTTTGAGTATTTCCATTTTTTCTTTTGCTCAGCAAAAACATACAATCAATGGATATGTAAAAGATTCATTGAGTGGTGAAACCCTCAAAGGCGCCACAATTTCCGTAGCCGGTAAAAACAGTGTAATTCAAACCAATAATTATGGTTTTTTTTCATTGACTTTGCCTGAAGATCATTTTGATGTGCAGGTTTCTTTTATTGGATATGAAACAAAGATGATCCATATAGATTCACAGTCGGAGCATACATTTACTATTTATTTATCGCCTGTTTCCTATAACCTGCAACAGGTAATTGTTTCCGCAAAAAAAAGAGAAAACAATGTGCAAACTGCACAAATGGGAAAAGTAGATTTAAGCATTGCAGAAATAAAAGCAATCCCATCATTTTTGGGTGAAACAGATATTTTAAAAGCCCTGCAACTATTGCCCGGTGTGCGCAATGCGGGTGAAGGGAATTCCGGTTTTTATGTACGTGGCGGCGGCCCGGATCAGAATTTAGTTTTATTGGATGATGCTGTAGTGTATAATACCGGCCATCTTTTTGGTTTTTTTTCCGTCTTTAATGCTGATGCAGTGAAGTCAGTTTCCTTAATCAAAGGAGGTTTTCCCGCTCAATATGGCGGGCGATTATCGAGTGTAATTGATATAGTAATGAAGGATGGAAACATCAATAAAACCGAAGTGGATGCAGGCATTGGATTAATTGCTTCACGGCTTGCCATACAAGGGCCTTTGATAAAAAATAAAGCTTCATATATAGTATCTGCACGGCGCACTTATATTGATGCAATCACAAATCCAATTTTAGGAAAAAAAAATAATTATTAT
>CAYXHX010000112.1:0-3128 GCA_964464835.1 uncultured Chitinophagaceae bacterium
ACAAATATCTTTTTCGGATTGCTACAATACGGCAAAATTGTATCCTTCATATCATACGATACACAATGTACCCGATCAACTTCTTTTATGAGCTTTAAAAACTGATTTTTCCTATCATCATAAATACACAATTTCACTTTTTCAGCTGAACCCCTGCAACTCACTACTTTTTTAGAATAATTATTTTCCATGGCATCAAGGTATTCGATACCAATCCCGGAAAATTCAAAATGAATAATATCCGCTTTCACTTTATTCAACATATATGTACGTACTGCATAATAAATTTGAGGAATCAATGTTTGCCGGAGATCAATATTTTTCAAACCTATAAACGGGAACAAAATCCAGTTTCTGAAAATAGTTGCCTTATTCAATAATTTCACTTCAAGATTTGAAATGTTAGGAAATAATACATCCAGAAGCGATTGATTTTTTTCAGAACAAAAGACAATTACAGTATGCCCCCTTTCACATAACATACGCACTTTATTTGAAATAAATGTTTCACTAAATGACGGAAACACCACAACTACTAAAGCGATCTTCAATTGTTATTTAATTTTGATGATATACATTATTCCACCTAATCAACATATACAAAGCCCATACAAACCATCCAGTATTTTCCTTTCCCGAAAAAAATTTATCGAGCATTTTAGGAATATTTCTATAAGCGAAATGCACTTTCAAATGATTCGGCATATTCAGTATTGTATCAGTTATGTGTTGTTTCAAATTACCCCGCATCCATTCGTCAATAGGAATTCCAAAACCCTTTTTTGCCGTAAAAACAAGGCTGCTGCCGGCTTTCGCTGCCAATGAATTTTTGATATTCATTTTACCCATATCGTTTTGAATACTTTGTGAGGCAGTTATCTGATTGCTGTAATCCAGCATGGCATTGCTTAAAATTGGCACACGAATTTCGAGGCTATGGTACATTCCTGCTCGATCTACTTTCAATAAAATCCTTTGTAAATGCAAATCCATTTCCAATTTTCTTATTTCATTCATTTGATCATCTACGGATAATTGAAAAGTATTTTTAAAATGCTTTTGTAAAAAAAAAGGCTTTTCGGGTTTTACATTCATTATTTTCGGTAACCAAGCCAATGCGCCCGTAATTCCCAACATGGAATAATAATAATCCAAGAAATGGGCTGTTTTCCAATGCCGCTTCAATTCAACTGAATGCCTGTTATTGATTTTAGAAGTAAGCAATTGTACTTTTTTTTGAAAAGGATTATTTTGATACAGTTGTATCAATTTTTTTGCACGAATATTTCGAGGATAACCCCAAAACATTTCATCAGCGCCATCACCACTTAAAGCAACAGTAACATGTTTTTTAATAAACTTTGACAACATCAGTGTGGGCAAGGAAGAATAATCTGCAAAAGGTTCTGAAAAGGCTTTTACGTGTTCTTCAACAAGTGGCTCAAGATCAGGGGCATCGATGTTTTTACAAAAATGCAGGATACCAAATTTTTCCGCATACGCTGTTGCATCCTGCGTTTCATCCATTGTACTGTTTTTGATTCCCAGTGTGAATGCTTTTACATGTTGATGTTTATTGGCAAAATAACTGACCAGTGAACTATCAGTTCCACCCGATATAAAAGTGCCAACGGGCACATCACTTACCAATTGGCTTGTAACAGATTTACTTAAAATTTCATCCAACACGCAACGTTCTTTTAAAGTATTCTCATTTCCATATTCGTAATACGCAATCAAGTCAACTTTTCCATTTTCCATTTTCAAGAAATGGCCATGTGGCAAAAAATGTGTTTTTTGAATCAGTGCTTTTCCTTCTGGCATATACCCTAGGAATAAATAATTATAGATTGCGGATTTGTCATACAATTCATTTTTAAAAAATGGATGATTCACTATATGCGCGTACTCGGAACTGTACACCAGGCCATTGGCCTGAAGACCGTAATACAATGGTTTTACACCCATCCTGTCGCGTGCCAGGATGAGTGAATTATTTTTCTTACTATAAAATGCAAATGCAAAAATACCATCCGCTATTTTCAAAGTTTCTTCAATACCGAGATGAATAAGTGCATACAATAAAATTTCGGTATCCGATGTGGACTGAAATTTTTTGCGGAAGGGTTTTAATAATAAACGCAGGTATTCCGTATTATATATTTCCCCATTATAGGAAAGGCAATAATTGTTATCTGCTGAAAGCATAGGCTGGCTTGCATTTGAGCTTGTATCACGAATTGCTAAACGCGCGAAGCCAGCGAAAAAATTCATTCCGTTATTCCAGGTTTTTTGTTCATCCGGCCCGCGGTATTGCATGGCCGATAAACAGTTTTCTAGATAAACGCTTTCCCTAACTTTTTCAGTAAAATTATATTGCCCAATGATTCCGCACATAGAATTGCGAATTCAGATAAAAATGTGTGATGGTTTGATAGTGCAATAGAAAGTAATTACTTTACTACTTTCAATAAAATCCCGGATACCTTATGTTTTCTTCCAATATGATAATTCACTATTTCTCTATATCCCCAAAATGGAAAGTGTGATTTTTTTTTGGAATAATATTTCTTTTGCTGAATTACAATCACTTTACTTTCAACCTCAATCACTTTGCCATGTTCAAATAAAGAAAAAATTTCTGATGGTAAAGGCCGATACATATTATCAATTGGATCTTCATGCTTTTTATATTTATAAGGTACCGTGATAAGGATAAAACCATCATTCATACAACATGCATAAAGATTTTCAATGACAGCATGAATATTTTCAACATGTTCCAACATATTTGTACAAATAACAACTTGAAAATTGTTCGCATATTTTGTTGCAAATGAAGGTTGTGTAATATCCTCAATAATATCTACACCTTCATCTTTTTTGGCATCAATATGTTGAATAATAAAATCTCTTTTTTCAAGTGGATCAAAAATACTTATATGAATATGAGGCTGCACAATTTTACGGAAATGCCCTGTTGACGAACCTATATTGGCTACTTTGCGATTTTTTGCCGGCCCAATTGAATCCAACATTTTACCCACCCAAATAGCTTCTTCTAAGAACATAATTTGCCATTTTTGCTTTGAAAAATTTCAATAGCTTTTATATATGCTTCTCTGAAA
>CAYXHX010000112.1:3169-7718 GCA_964464835.1 uncultured Chitinophagaceae bacterium
TTTAAGATATCCCGCATTTCCCATGGATCTTGCATTATTCGGGTGTTGCAGTAAGTATTCTATTTTTTCACAAAGATCTATCATGTCATCCGGTTTAAATAATAAGCCATTTTTATACGCATCAATAATAGAAGATATTGCGCCAATTCCTGCTCCAATTACGGGTTTTTTAAATTGCCATGCTTCAAGAAAGACAGTACCAAAAGATTCTTCTTTTGAAGGCAGGACAATCATATCTGCCATGCTCAACAACTGATTTTTGAATGTACTGGAAATATTTTTAAAAACCAATAAGCTTTTGATTTTTTCTTTCTCTTGTATCAATGCATTTGTATAATTGCCGTCAGCGCCGGCAATAATGAGATGTACATTTTTATCAATATTGATCACTTTTTTAAATGCATTTAATAATAATGATAACCCTTTGAAAGCTTCATGCCTGCTGATACAAAGGATTATTTTATGATAGCCCGGAATATCCAATTTATCTTTTAAACTTGCAATGTTTTTCTCTGATTGCAAATTTTTATTAAAATCAATTCCCGCACCGGCCACTGTAATTTTTCCTGATTCAATACCGTGATTTTCCAGAAATGATTTTTCGAAAATTGTATTGGCGATATAATGATCTGCAGCTTTAATTCTTTTAAAATATATTTCAGGTATTCTTTTATTTTCCAGGTGTAAGGCACCATACAAAACAAATGGTTTGGGGTTTTTTAGCTTTTTTCGATTGATGCCGTAATTAGCAAAACGATAATGTACTGATGAAGCGCAAATCACATCAGCTTGAGACTTTTGAATAGCTTTTTGCAGGGTTCTCGAAAATGGCCCTGCATTCCATTCGACTAATGACTGTGCCAAATCTTTTCCACCAATTTGCCTATTTAATTTTGATAAGATTTTTAAAAATGGTTTATGTGCTTTTAAAAATTCAAACCTTTTGATATAGATATTATTTATCCATTCATCTTCAATGTCAATTTTTTTAAATAATCGGTTATTTGGCCCATAATACGAATTGGTGGTAAATACAGTCACTTCATCTTGATAATCTTCATGTAAATATTCTGATACTTTTTTAATAGTTTCTTGCGTACCTCCTTTTGATGGAAAATAATTCTGTGTTACATGCAAAATTTTCATGCTGGATTTTTGTCGTAATTCAAAGGTGTTTCTTTTGCCTTCTTACTGCAATAATATATTTCTTCTTGTGGAACAATCCCATAACGAAACTGTTCATTATGCGAATACATATCAATAAATTTATTAACTTCTACATGAAAGCCCGCATCCTGTAGCCTGGTAATATAATCTTTTCCATAGACACGAACATGGTCTGGCTGCCCAAACAAAATTTTTCTTTGCACTGGGTCAGTTATTGTAAAATCTTCATAGGTTTGATCTCTTTCTTTGTGAACAGGGACATTTAAAATAGCCCATCCTCCATCACATAACACGCGGTAAATCTCGCGGAGCGCGGTTTTATCATCCGGAATATGTTCCAATACATGATTACAGATAACTACATCAAAAGAATCAACCGGGTATTTTAATGCTGTTACATCCATTGCAATTGTTTTTGCACCATACCTGTAATTTTCCGGAGAAAGATCTATAGGATGGTAATCAATATTTTTATTTTTAGAGAACGCTTTATACAATTGAATCTCGGGAGCTATATGCAAAATTCTATTCTTAGTAGAGAATATTTTTGTATGTTGATGCAGGAAAAGCCATAATGCACGGTGTCTTTCCAATGACCCGCATTTTAAACATTTTGCATTTGCTCGCTTTTCAATACCTGCTGGAAGAAAGGTTATATAAGAAGCATAGCAACATGGGCAATACACTGTATTACCTTTTAAAAAAAATTGAAGTGCAAAATTTTGCAAGTTTTTAGGGTGGAATGTTTGAATAAAAAAATTCTTAATCTTTCGCATCAGTAAATTTCAAAATTTTGTATTAATCACCTTTTTAAAAGCGCTGAATCTGCTTTAAAATATTCAATACCTAACATGTAAGCATCGCGATATTTCTTTGTAATAACCGGCCATGAATATTTATCCATTATTTTTTTAAATCCATTTTCACCCAACTTTCTTTGTAATTCATAATTGGTAGTAAGTACTTCCAATTTTTTGTATAAAGATAATTTATCTCCTGGATTGAATAGTAAACTATCATTTCCGGCAGAAAGTATATTTGAAACAGCCCCTGTTTCTGCACCGATTACAGGCTTTTTGCAAGCCCAGGCTTCCAGGAAAACAACTCCAAAAGATTCACCTGCAGAGGCTAAAACAAATATGTCAAGAGCATTAAATAAAATTGGTTTTAGCATATTATCGAAGTCTTCCAGGAAAATAACAGGCAAGTTTTCATCAGAAATTTTTTGTTTTAATTCATTGGCATATGGTGTTGAAGTCCCTGCCAATAATAGTTTACATTGTTTATTTTTTTGATATAACATTTGAAAAGAATCCAGCAAAACACCTACTCCTTTTCCTTCTGATAACCTGCCTATATGCCCAATAAGTACATCATCCGGTAATATATGGTACATCTCCCGGAAATTATTTACTTCATCAGTTGTACATGCAAATGTTTGTGGATCAATTCCAGTTCCAATGCTTACTATTCGCTTTTTCTCTACACCATATTCAATTAATTTATTCTTCTCAAATTCCGAATTAGCAATATAACAATCACATGCCCTGGCCCGCTTCATAACAGGTGCGTAATACGGCCAGTTTATATGTAAATGCAAAGCGCCATATAGAATGAAAGGCTTTGGTTCCTTTGTTTGTTTACGCCATAATGGATAATCACTAAACATATACGTGGCTGTTGTTGCCATAATCACATCTGCCGGTGATTTTTTCATTGCATTTTTTATTCCATTACATGCAAGTTCCCAACGATATTTATTCAATGAATGCGGAAGCGTCTGTTTTATAACTTTTTTGTAAACACGCCCCGAAAACTCAATCATTGGATATTGCCAGCGATTAAAAGGGTAGCGATAAACTTGTACATCATTAATGATTTCTGTAGCGGGTTTAATTTCATGAAACATTTTCATTTCAGGCCCGTATAAAGAATTGGTAGTGGCAACCTGTACTTCATCATGATAAAATTTTACCAGGTTTTCAGATAAATATTTCATTGTGTATTGAGGGCCTCCGAATGCAGGATGATAATTGCTGCAAACATGCAATATTTTCATAGGTTCAATAATATTTGCAGTTTGATTGCTACTCTTTCTGCACTTTTACCATCAGTAAAAGTGATAATGTCTTTCACACAATTCAAGCTATTTTTAGCGAATTTTGCCGGATTATTTAAACTCTTATTTATCAGGTTTACAAATTCATTCCTGCAATTTGCAAATTGAATCACGCCACTTGAAACAATGGGTAGATAATGTTCCTGGAAAAAAAGATTACGCAAATGCTTTTGACCTCGGGGATTCTCTGCATCATAGTATGGCGCAATTTGAGGTTTATTAAATATACTCCCATCTATTACCATTGTGGAACAAAGATTAATATGAACATCTGTAAATTGTAATGTAGTAACAAGTTTCAATATATCTTCATTTGTAACATTTGCATAATCATAATAGTCTTTCCCTGTAGGCGAGTTGTCATAAAAGATAAATTTAGAAATGCCTACTTTGTCTTTCCAACGTTGCAAGGTATCTAATGGATGTGAGCGAAATAAAACTACTGAATTTCTAATTTCTCCACTTTCTAACGCTTCTTTTAAATGCAATAAATACTGTGGTTCATGTGGGAAAAGTTTTGATGGCCCTCCACCATATAAAATAATTTTTTTATCTATGGGAAGCCCCATCTCTTTCAACCATTCCATTTGATCTTTTTGTATTTTTTTATTAAAATGTGAATCAAATTGAGGTGCACCTGTGATCGAAATATTTTCATCGCTGCTTAATGGATTTATACGTATTAATTCTTCTTTGTTGTATTTATTCCATACAAAATAATGATCAAAATAAATAGCAGACCAACCCCGTTTGGTAATATTATCAAATGAACATATCGCCGCGAAGATTGGCAAACCGGCTTCCCTGCATAAACGGCCTACTACTTCAGAGGTTAATAAAAATGGTGTTGCAGTTAAATATGCTTGAAAATTTAATTGGCTAATCCAAGCTTTTAAATCAGTATATCCGGGCTGCAATTTAATTTGATGGCCTTCTTGTTCAATATTTTTTTTAATAAAATTGGGTTTAATTATTCTGTTTATTTTCTCGAGGAATGCTTCTTTTTTTTTGCTTAATTTTTTTCTTAAAGTATAAGACTGTGATGTATGCCGTCTTTCAATATATATACTTTTCGATTTTAAAATACGTGCAAAGTACCAATTATCAATAGTTGAACGTAGCCTGGTAAAACCTGGTGTTGGTTGGAATTTTGGAAAAACATGAACCTCAAAACCTGCATCCCTTAACTCTTCCAGGAGATCATCCTGCTTCCATAAAAAACAAATGACAGGATCTGAAAATGTTTTCAATTTATATATGATT
>CAYXHX010000113.1:0-7716 GCA_964464835.1 uncultured Chitinophagaceae bacterium
ACTAAATTTTAGAAAAAATTAAAGAAGCGCAATTACCACCAAAACCAAATGAATTAGACATCACATGATTTAATTGTTGTTCTTTCAAAAATTTATTTACAGGTGAAAATGTGAATTCATGCATGGGTGTTTCTAAACGCAGGTTTGGAAACACCATTCTATGCTTTAATGCGAGTATTGAAAATACTGCTTCAACTCCGCCACAGCCGCCTAATGTGTGGCCTGTATAAGCTTTTGTAGAACTTATCAAAGGGAATACAGGATCAAAAATCCTTTTAATCGCCATACTTTCCGATTGATCATTGTTTGGCGTACCGGTTCCATGAAGATTGATGTAATTAATATCGGAAGGTTTTAAACCACTCTTTTTCATGGCATTTTGCATGGCAAGATAAGGCCCTGTACCTTCAGGTGAAGAAGCAGTTTGATGAAATGCATCATTGCTATTATAATAACCACTAAGCTTACAATACATTTTTTTGCTTAAAATGTTGGCAACTTTTTCAGAAACTAAAACCACGTAACCCGCGCCCTCACCGAGATTCAGGCCATTCCTATTTTCATCAAAAGGCTTGCACAATTCTTCATCAAGGATCATTAATGTATGGAACCCATTTAAAGTAAATTTTGTAAGCGCATCACACCCGCCTGCTACTGCTATATCAAGCAAATCATTATTAATCAGCCTTGCTGCATAAGCAATTGCATTTGCTGATGAAGAGCATGCAGTACTGATGGTAGTAAAAAAATCTGTAATGCCTAATGCTTCTGCAATTTTTTCCGTAACACACCCGCATTCATGGTCATGTACAAATCTCAATTTTCCTTTATCCCGGTTTTTTATAAAGTCTTTAAAAAAATCTTCGCTTTTGTCCATGCCGCCAACGGTATTGGCGGAAACAAAGCCTTTGCGGAATAATTTGTCATCTTGAATCCCGGAATCAAGCATAGCTTCTTTAGCCGCAAGAAACCCCAACATTGTAGTGCGGCTTGTATTTTCAGGCATGCCGGTAATTTGTTGCAATGCTGTATTATGTAATTTCACTTCCGCCACAGGAATTTTACCACTATGAACCGTTTCTATAAAACGAATTGCTTCAATCCCCGCATTTTCATTTTTCAAAGAGGAAAAACATTCACCTACTGAATTGCCAATTGCAGTAACTGCGCCTATCCCTGCTATATAAACCGGATTTTTCATGTTTAAACATTGAAAATTTCAGCCATTTTTCCAGCTGAAAAAGGAACTGCAAATTTACCATCATTTTTTTCCACTAAAAACAAAGCGGCTTTATAATTTGTTTCAAAAAAATCAATCCATCCACAAATACAAGCTTGCATATTATTATTTTGCAATAAGCCGGTTATATAATTTTCCAGGAATGCAGGATCAAATCTTTCAAAAATAAAAAATGCATTTTCACCTTTAAAGCCATGCCGGATGCAGATTTCCCCGGTTACAATATTCGGCAAAGTATATACAAACAAAGCCGGGCTTGGAATATCCCGTATACTTTGAAAATATTTCGCATCAGATGAAAGGCTTGCAGTGGCGTTGGAAAAAATCAACCCGACTTCGCCAGGTTTATACTTGTCTTTCACATCGCATCCTTGTAGCAATAGTTCGGAACAAAGCCAGCCAAGTTTACTCAATGAATCCATTTTGTAAAAACGTGGATAATTCAGTCCAAAATATTTATAAGCTGTAAATAAAAAATCTTCAGGGTTTTTTTCAAGGCGTGTAAAAATTATTTGATGATGTTTATATATTTTATTATTACAAATTACACAACTTGAATGAATATAAAATGGGTTATTCACTTTATCAATTTTCATGGTTTAATTTTGCTGAAAACCACTGCTGCATTGCATCCGCCAAAACCGGATGCAATTTTCAGGCAATTTTTTAGTGGCAAATAATTAACTTGCCTGCACACATTCAGCATAGTATCCGCACCTGATTTTTCAAAACCGGCAGTAGGTATCATCGTATTTTCTTTCATAGACCTGATAGAAATAATAGATTCCACTAAACCTGCTGATCCCAGTGTATGTCCAAAAAAACCTTTCAAACTATTCACGGGCGTATGTTCAAGGCCGGATAAATGCAACGCTTTTGATTCCATTTCATCATTGTAGATTGTTGCAGTACCATGTGCTGAAATAAAATCAATATCATCTGAAGAAATTCCGGATTCATTCAATGCTTTTTGAATAGCCATATGCAATTCTTCACCTGTTCTGGATGGAGCGGAAATATGATTTGCATCATTACTGATAGCGCCACCCATCACTTTAATATTTGTGCCATCTTCCGGAACTATTGAAAGTAAAACGGATGCCGCAGCTTCTCCCAATGTGATTCCATTCCTATTTTCATCAAAAGGTTTACAGGGCTTATTACTGACAGCCTGGAATGAGTCAAACCCACTGAGAATAAATTTAGAAACAACATCGGCTCCTGCAACAATAATGGAATCATATTTTCCTGATTCCAATAAACGTTTTCCTGTAAGAATTGCTGCAATGCCGGATATACAAGCATTTGAGATTACGATGGGCGTATGGGCCATTTCAAAATAAGCGGCTATCTTTTTTGCAGATGTGGGTAATGCAATTTTTTTTTCAAGATCGGAATCATAATTTCCAGTTTCTAACAATTGTATATTTCCTTTGGTAGAAGAAAGAATAAGCAATAATTTTTCGTTCTTAAAATCAATGCTTGTTTGAACTGATAAATTGTTGATTGTTGCAACAAGCATCTCTTCAAATTTTGTAAAACCATTTAGTTCTTCTGGTAATAAATTCTTTTCCTGATCAAGAAGAGATGCATAAAATGGCCTGTCGGAAATAGTAATATTCCTGTGTTTCTTTATTCCACTTAGCCCATTTTTAATCGCAAAAAAATTTTCGCCTGTTGTATCGCCCAAAGGAGAAATAATATGATCTGCAACAATGAAAGTTTCTCGTTTCGCTTCTTCAACCATAATAGTCATTTCACTTGTAGCGATAATTTTTTCCTCGCATGTAACAGTTGCCTTGATAACTGTCATGTTCATCACATTTTCCTGAACGATAATGGTAGTGCGGATTTGCTGATGAACCGCCGGCAATGAATGAACAGTGAAATTTTTTACTGAAACAAGAAATCCATTATTAACCGGTCTTTTTTTCATGAAAGATTCATAGCCGGTTTTAGCTGCAGCAGTTTGCGCAATGTTTTCCATCAATCCGGCTTCGCTTAAGCAGCCATTTGCTACAAGCGGGTTCCCCGGTTTAACTTCGAAAACAGTTTCAGCATCTTTTTCATTGGCAAAAACAACATAATCAATAAATACAAAAGGCGGCTTTTGAGGAATCAATTTTAAAATATCTATTGGAATCATTTTGAAAATTATTCAGCATGAACGTTGATGATGCTTTTGAATAAAAGTAAGTTATTTTTTGAATTAGAATAAACCACCATTCACAGATAAAACTTGTGAAGTAATATAACCTGCTTCAGGTGAAACTAAAAATGCAACTGCATGTGCCACTTCTTCCGGGGTGCCGAAACGATTAACAGGAATTAATTTTTTCAAATTCTTTTCATCCATATCTTCAGTCATACTTGTTTGTATAAAACCAGGTGCAACAGCATTAACGGTGATCCCACTCCGGCCTAATTCCTGCGCCATTGCTTTCGTAGCGCCGATAATGCCCGCTTTTGCTGCTGAATAATTTACCTGGCCCGGCAAGCCTTTGAGCCCTGACAGAGAAACGATATTGATAATTCTGCCATACCGATTGAAAACCATATTTTCAATAACTATTCGAGTAATAAAAAAGAAACTGTCCAGATTCGTTTGCAAAACTGAATCCCATTGTTCATCTTTCATCCACAACATCAAACTATCATCTTTGATGCCTGCATTATTCACCAATACTTCAATAGCCTTATCCGGATTCGTTTTTATCCAATCACCCAAAATATTTTTTATATCATTCCTGTTGGAAACATCCATCTGCAATAATTCTCCATTTCCACCATTTGATTGTATGTGGTTCAGCGCTTCATCTGCAGCATTTTTATTTGAATGAAAATTGACAAGCACATAATAGCCTTTTTCTGCGAGTTTGATTGCGATGGCTTTGCCTATCCCTCGCGAGCCTCCTGTTACCAATGCTGTTTTCATTTTTTCATATTATATGTTTAATGAAATACCTGTATCAGATGATTGCAGGAATGTTTTGATTTCTTCCAGGCCTGTATATTTCGGCTGGTCTTCAATAAATTTCGGGAAAATATTTCTCAACGATTGATATACTTCAAATGTAGGCGGGGCAAGCTTTTTAGCACAATGCAAATAATCAATGGCTTGCAATATTGCAATGGCTTGAATGGCGAGAACAGTAAATGAATTGTCAATTACTTTTTTACAAAGTAAAGCTGCACCCCATACTCACGATGTCCTGGTTATCATTATTGTTGGGTATACTATGCACATACATTGGAAATGACAGTGTTTGATTTTCTGCTACTGTAGATGTGGCCGTGAATTGCATTCCCTGCATGCCGAAATTTAAACCTAGTTTTCCAAGGTTGATAAATGGCGGGAGTTTTTGGTTTAATTTATCATTCAATAAATAATTGAGTTGCCTTTCAGATAACATGGATAATTTTGTCATGGCTATTTTCAATTTATCCATTTCTAAAGACACGTAATCACCATGAAAATTCCCACCATGAAAAATATTTTTATTTTTACTGTCAATGACAGGATTATCATTCACTGAATTTAATTCATTCACAAGTACTTGCTCTGCCTGGAAGATTGTATCATACACGGGCCCGAGCACTTGGGTAACACATCGAAGGGAATAATATTCCTGCACTTTATCATGAATATATTGCTGCTTGAGCGTTTCAGAACTATACAAGTGTTCAGAACGTTTCCGCATCATTTTACTGCCGGAAAGAATTTGAAGCATCAATGCTGAAACCTTTTGCTGCCCTGCATGGCGTTTGGTATTGTTCAATGCTTTGGAAAAATGATCGCCATAAGCTTCCACAATTTCATTGGTCATTGCAGAAAAAATGATTGACCATGATAATAATTTTTTGGCAAGTAAGTTATTTACCAAACCAATTCCTGTCATGGCAGATGTGCCATTCAATATAGCAAGCCCTTCACGAAGATAAATAGAAAGCGGTTGAATATTTTGTTTCGTAAATATTTCTTTTGTTGGAAAAATTTTGCCTTCAAAAAATACTTCACCTTCCCCGATTAATACCAATCCAAGATGAGCCAATTGAACAAGATCGCCACTTGCACCTACGCCACCCTGCTCATATATACAAGGTGTAATATCTTTATTAATGAGTTGGCATAAAATTGTTACAACATCTGTATGCACACCCGAATAAGCCAGCATCAGCGTGTTTAGCCGTGCAACCATTAAAGCCTTTGCCAGCAACGGTTCCATGATTTTGCCGCTTCCCGAGCTATGGCTGCGGATGAGGTTGTATTGCAATTGCAAAAGATTCTCCTCATTTACTTTATACTGCGCCATCGGCCCGAAACCTGTATTAATGCCATAAATTAATTTACCGGCAGAAAATTTTTGCAGGAATTGAAAATTCTGCATTACTTTTTTTAAAGCAGGTGCAGGCAAAGAAATTTTTTCATCGTTATATAAAATTTGCGAGAAATGTTCGATAGTAAGTATTTCTTTACCAATAGAAATCATGAATGAATTTATTTACAGCGCAAAAGAAAGCATTATAAACAAATATTTACAGTCATTTTTAAAAAAATATTAAAAATAGGCTTTGAAAAATATCATTGTAAACGACTTAGTCTTTTCTTTTATCAATCAATTTAATTGCTTTTCTTCCTGCTTCAGGCATTTGCAAAGCCACTAACTCTTTTTCTGAAACATAGGCCAGTTGTGGGCTTACACGAAGGCTTGCCTGTAGATGCGCCCTGATTCTATGATCCATTGCTTTACTGTTTCCGGCCGGTAAAATATATATCAGCACCTCATCCATGCCTATTTCATTGTGCGAAACTTCAACCACGAAATCATGTATATCTTTCATTTCGGAAAGCAAGTCAAATAAAGCTGCAGGGTAAAGCGTAGTGCCTTTAAATTTAATCATTTGTTTTCTTCGTCCTATTATGGGTGATAAACGAAGGCTTGTTCTCCCGCAATGACATGGCGATTCAAATTTCATACATATATCGCCTGTTTTATATCTGAGCAAAGGCATACCTTCTACTCCAAGTGTTGTAATGGTAACCTCTCCGGCACTGTTTTCGGGAACAGGCTGATTGTTTTCATCCAACAATTCTACGATCAATAAATCAGGTTGCAAATGCCCGCCATTTCCGAAACTACATTCCGTAAAAGCAGTTTGCATTTCCGTGGATGCATAAGTTGAATACAAATGAATATTCCATGATTCCAATATTTTTTTGGCTAATACATTATATGAAAAATCAGTATTCCGAATATTTTCACCGATACAAATGGCTTTTTTTATTGATGTTTTATTGGGGTCAATATTATTTTCTTTTGCATATTTTACCAGTTTCAGTATAAAGGAAGGAACAGCTACAATAGCCGTGGGGCTTAACTTATGAATGGTTTCCCATTGCAATGACGGAACTCCAGGGCCTAAGCGGATAATACCTGCACCTAACTTGCGAAGGCCATTGTAATAAGCGATACCAGCCATAAATTGCCTGTCCAAAGTGAGCATGAGTTGATAAATATCATTCTCTGACCCATCTGCACACACAAATGAATTGTATTCATTCGTTGAAAGGCGTTGCAAGTCATTTTCAGTTAATGCAATGGTTACAGGATGGCCGAGTGTACCGGAAGTGGAAGCATATTCGATGATTTTATTTTTATCAACACATAAAAAATCTGCATCCATTTTTTGCAAATCTTCTTTATTGGTGATTGGAAGTTTTATGAGATCTTTTAGGGACCTGATTTCGGATACATTTATTTTTTGTTGTTCGAAAAGATGTTGATAAAATGGAGAATTTGATTTTAAATAATGTAACAATTCGACCAATTTTAGATATTGGTACTGCTCTATTTCTTCTTTTGATGTAAATGAAAGTTGGGCCATATCAGTCTTCAATAATTACAGTGGCAATTGCCATGCTCTTCGTATGTGACAAAGAAACTGAAATATTTTCCACATTCAATGGAGACAATGTAATTTTTGTTTCGCCGGTAAGCTGAAAAAATGGTTTGCCGTTTGCATCATGGATTATTTCAATTTCATTAAAATGCGTACCCGTTGCCCATCCTGTTCCCAATGCTTTAAAAAAAGCTTCTTTTGCCGCGAAGCGGGCAGCATAATGTTCGTATTGAAATGTTTGTTTTTCGCAATAATAAATTTCGTTTTTGGAAAAAATCATTTCCTTAAAACCTGCATCCTGTAAAATTTTTTCAGCAATCCGGTTTACTTCTACGATATCTGTACCAAGGCCTTTTATCATTTTTGTTATGTAAAGGTTATTGGCAAATATAAAACTGCATAGATGATTTTGAATCAATAATGCCATCACTTGTAACTATTTTCATATTGATGATTTAAATAAAAATTTATCACTACTTTGAAAATATTAAACAATGTTTTTTTCAATGAAAAAAAATTGAAAGTTCCATCCTTTTCACTTTGCAGTATGTACACATAATAGGACATAAATATCA
>CAYXHX010000114.1:0-4733 GCA_964464835.1 uncultured Chitinophagaceae bacterium
AAACGCCCCGGTCATCATTTATTTTTTTAGTAAGAATGGATAAGCGAGATGGGATTACAGGAATATTCAAACTTTGAGCAGATTTTTTAATCATCAATTCATGCAGCCGAGGTTTGGGAGGTGGAAGAAAAACTCCATCAGGGTCATTCGGCAATCCTTCATTGGTGCCAAAAACTCCAATTAATGCCTCAACCCTGTCATAAAAAGGTTTAATATCTTCATAGGAAATTGGCCAGTCTTCACCAAGCCCATCAATACTTTTTCTTTTAAAATCGCGCGGGCCAAAGCGAAGGGAAATCCTGCCCCAATGATTGGTGCGGCCACCAACCATGCGGGCGCGCCACCAATCCCATTTTGTATTATTTAAATGTGTGTAAGGCTCACCATCAATTTCCCATCCCCAAAAACATCCATCAAAATCACCAAATGGGCGAAACTTTGTACTTGCTCCACGGCGTGGAGATTCCCAGGGATTTTTTAATTGAGAAGAATTAATGGCAGGGTCATAGTCGGGGCCTGCTTCGAGTAAACAAACTTTCAATCCCGCTTTCGCTAAAATATATGCGGCCATGCCACCCCCGGCGCCTGAGCCAACAATAATAGCATCATATTTCTTTGGTTGCTTTTTAATTTCGAGCCTTCCCATAAGTAAAATAATTTTGAATGTTCCGCTGTGGCGGATGAATGATGTAAAGTAAGTAATAAAGAAATAAGAAAATAAATTTTTTATATAAATGAAAAGTTTTTGTTCTCAAAAAATGATTACTATTGTTTTTTAGAATAAAAATTTATATATTGTAGTAAATAAAAATCAAGTTATGATAAAGATGCAAGTGATCGGCAATCTCGGGAAAGATTGCACTGTAAATAATGTAAACGGTAAATCCGTGATCAACTTTAGTGTTGCCCATACCGAGAAATTCAAGGATGCACAAGGCAATCAAAAAGATAAAACCATTTGGGTGGAATGTGCTTATTGGACAGACCGCACAGCAGTTGCGCCTTATTTAAAAAAAGGAACGCAAGTGTATGTTGATGGTTCACCTGATATAAGAACATATACTACTTCTGAAGGAAAAAACGGGGCTTCTTTACAACTCCGTGTTTCAAGTGTTCAACTACTGGGCAATAAAAACTCAGGAGGCAGTGATGATCAATCCTCCTACACTGATAACAGGAGTATGCCCGCACAACATGCACCAACAAGCAACGATGCCGTAGAGGATGATTTGCCATTTTAATTCTTACATATATTTCATTAAGAAGGTGGTAATGCAGCATTGCCACCTTTTTTTATCTACTTTACCTACTTTTGAGATTCATACTTTAAACATGATTAATTTATCATTAAATGACCTGATGGCTTTTACGGAAAAAGTTTTTTTAAAAATAGGTTGTTCACCTGAAGATGCATTGTTAGCTACACAAGTTTTAATTTCTGCCGATAAAAGAGGAATAGAAAGTCATGGCGCTGCGCGCATGTGTGGTTATGTGCGTCTTTGGGAAGCCGGAAGAATCAACTCAAAACCTGAGATAAAAATAATTCATGAATCCCCTTCAACCGCAGTTGTAAATGGCGATAGTGGGCTTGGCCTTGTGGTGGCGCCTTTTGCCATGAACATTGCTATTCAAAAAGCAAAATCCGCGGGGACAGGTTGGGTAAGTGTTCAAAACAGCAATCATTTTGGTATTGCAGGAATACATGCAATGATGGCATTGGAGCACGATATGATTGGTATTGCCATGACCAATGCAAGTGCTTTGGTAGCGCCTACTTTCAGTACGGAAAGAATGTTGGGAACAAATCCAATTTCCATTGCCATTCCAGCGAAAAAACAACCGGCATTTGTTGCCGATTTCGCCACCACTACTGCCTCGAATGGGAAATTAGAAATTTTGCAAAGAGAAAATAAAGATACCCCTGATGGTTGGGTACAGGATGCTTCGGGAAAAGCTTCGAATGATGCAGCAGCATTAAAAAAAGGCGGATCATTATTGCCTTTGGGAAGTGATAAAACACATGGTAGCCATAAAGGTTATGCATTGGGTAGTATCGTTGATATTTTTTCGGCCGTTCTAAGTGGCGCCTCCTATGGCCCCTGGGCGCCGCCTTTTCCTGCTTATGTGCCCATACCCGAAAATATGCCGGGCAAAGGCTTAGGGCATTTTTTCGGCGCGATGCGTGTTGATGCATTCCGCTCCAAAGAAGATTTTTATACACATATAGATCATTGGATTGAGCGGATGAGAAATGCAAAACCGGCAACTGGTTTTGATAAAGTTTTAATTCCCGGCGACCCGGAAAGAATGATGGAAAAAATTACCACTGCAGAAGGCGTTTTTTTAAATGATAAAGTATACAGTGATCTACTTGAATTGGATAATAATTTTTCAATTGGATTTTTTAATTCAAAATGATATTTCGCAACCCTTTTTTTAAACACTTTCATATACCCTTCATTTTTTTTATTTTTGTTTAAAAAAAATCATGGGTAATAAAGTAGTCATAGCTGTTTCCGGGGCAAGTGGCGCAATTTATGCCCGGCAAATTTTTCAAAAATTACAAACACTCCAACATCAATGGGATGCAATGTCAGTAGTGATGAGTGACAATGCCAAAGAAGTCTGGAAAACCGAATTGGGGGATACGGATTATGAAAATATGCAACTTCAATTTTATTCGCGCCATGATTTCAATGCACCTTTTGCTTCAGGTTCAGCGCAGTATAATATAATGATCATTTTGCCATGCAGCATGGGCACATTGGGCCGCATTGCACATGGCGTAAGTGATGATCTTGTAACCCGGGCTGCGGATGTAATGTTGAAAGAAAAAAGAAAATTAATTCTTGGTATCCGTGAAATGCCGTACAATTTAATGCACATCAAAAACATGGAACTGGTAACGCTTGCAGGTGGTATTATCTGCCCTGCATCACCATCCTATTACAGCAGGCCAAAAGATATGGATGCACTTGCCGCGACCGTTACTGACAGGATATTAAACCTTGCAGGTTTTGAATTGAATAGTTTCAAATGGGGAGAAAAGAGTATTTAAATGCAAGTTCCCGTAAATATTCTACGTTTAAAATATAGTCTTATAAACAAATACTTTAAAATTGTTCTTCCAATTAGATGATTGAAGGTATTGCATATCTCAGCTTCAAAGTGTAGATTTATAGGATGCTGCCATACGCACCAAAAGCTTATAAAAAATATCCTTTTTTCAGATTGGTTTTCGCCTTGTCTGTTGGCATTGTTTTGCAGTGGTATTTTCAAATACCGGTTGTTTTTTTATTCGCAGGAACAATTACCATCATTCTGACTTACTCTATATTTTATTTTTTTGATTTATTTCAAAAATATAATCTGAGATGGATCCCCGGGTTACTTTTATTAAGTTTATTCTTTTTTATGGGCGCTATTATCACGCATGTAAAAGATCCACGCAACCAGCCCTTTTTTTTTGAAAAAAATTATTCAAATGGCGATTTATTGTCAATCACTTTGCAAGAGCCATTAGCAGAAAAAAATAAAACATACAGTGCAAATGCTACCATAGATGGCGTGTATAAAAATGGGCAATGGCAAAAAACAACAGGTAAAATCCTGGTATATTTTTTTAAAAATAATTTACCGGGAAATCTTCAATATGGCACAAGGATCATTTCGCGAAAAGAGGTATTGCAAATTACAAATAGTGGAAACCCAAACGGGTTTGATTATAATAGATATGCTTTATTCCAGGGTATCACAGGACAGGTTTTTTTAAAGTCGCAGGATTTCAAAATTATTTCACAAGGCAACACCACTTTTCTAAAAGAAAAATTATTTCAACTCAGAAAACATGTCATTGATATTCTTCAAAAAAACATCAAAGATCCGCATCAACAGGGCGTTGCGGAAGCTTTGCTCATTGGCTACAGAAATGACCTGGATAAATCTCTTGTACAAGCTTACAGCAATACAGGTGTAGTACATATCATCGCCATCAGCGGTTTGCATATCGGAATGATTTTTATTTTAATGAGCAGCATTTTATCCTATTTCAAAAAAGTAAAAGGATATCGTTTTTTACGGCCACTTATTATTTTATTGGTGCTTTGGACCTTTACTTTTTTAGCAGGCGCTGTGGCTTCTGTGTTGCGCTCCGCTGTAATGTTTTCTTTTATAGTAATCGGTGAATCATTTGAACGAAAAACCAATACGTTGAATACGCTTGCTGCCGCAGCATTTGTTTTATTTATCTTCAATCCTTTCCTGCTTTGGGATGCAGGCTTACAGCTTTCCTTTGCAGCGGTGGCGGGCATTGTAAGCTTTATGGGGCCAATCAATAAGTGGTTTTATTTTGACAACAAAATTGTCAAAAATATTTGGGCATTAATGTCGGTAACTATTTCTGCCCAGGTATTTACATTGCCCTTCATTTTATATTACTTTCATCAATTCCCGGTTTTCTTTTTAATCACCAACCTGGTTGTAGTACCATTGTCGGGGTTGATATTATATGGAGAAATAGTTCTGATTATTGTTTCATTTTCAGGTTTTCTTGCAGGAATAATTGGCACATGTGTAAATTTTTTATTGAAAGTAATGAATGTGTTTATTGAACATATCAACATTATCCCATTTGTAACAATATCCGGCATACAGGTAAATGTTTTTCAATCTTTTTTATTATTCCTGGGTATTGGCGGATTGCTATTCTTTTTGATGTATCAAAAGAAAATTGC
>CAYXHX010000114.1:4743-7686 GCA_964464835.1 uncultured Chitinophagaceae bacterium
TCATGATTGCAATTATATTCACTTCGATTATTTCTTATGAAAAAATGCAATTGAATTTTCAGCAACATCTGATTGTCTATAATATTTCCGGCCATTCGGCAGTGGATTTGATGATTGGTAGAAATGTATATTTCCTGGGAGATAGCGCAATAGAAAAAGATATGATATTAAAGAAATATAACCTGATCCCCTCCCGGAATTTTTTCAGGATAAAAAATGAACATATTCTTTCATCATCAAACTATATAGAATGCAACGGAAAGAAAATATGTATCACAGGAAAATATTTGCCTGCAAATTCCAACCCGGGTAAAATAAACACAGATATTTTAATCGTATCCGGAAATCCCAATTATTCAGTGGAAGATATAAATAAAGTTTTTCAATACAATCAGCTTGTTTTCGACAGTAGTACCCCAATGTGGAAAACAGAAAAATGGAAAAAAGCCTGCGACAGTTTACATTTGCGCTTCCATTCAGTGAGCGCTTCCGGCGCTTTTGTAATGGCTTTATAGAAATTCAAAAGTTTTTAATGGAAAAGATTATGCAAAAGAAAATAAAAAGCGCCCTTATTTCCGTTTTTTATAAGGATGGTTTACTGCCTGTTTTAGAAGAAATGAAAAAATCAGGCATCACTATATATTCTACAGGCGGCACACAAAAATTCATTGAAGATGCAGGTATGGCCTGCATTCCAGCAGAATCATTAACAGGCTATCCATCCATCCTTGGAGGAAGAGTAAAGACCTTACATCCTGCAATTTTTGGGGGAATTCTTGGCCGCCGCAGCAATGAACAGGATATGAAAGAAATGAAAGAATTTAAAATTCCGGAAATAGATTTGGTCATTATTGACCTCTATCCGTTTGAAGAAACAATTGCTGCAACATCTGAAGAAAAAGCCATTATTGAAAAAATTGATATTGGCGGGCCATCCCTCATACGTGCTGCGGCAAAAAATTTCAATGATATTTTGGTAATCGCTGCGAAGGATGATTATACTTCATTAGAAAAAATTTTACGTGATCAAGAAGGGCTTACTACATTGGAAGAAAGAAAATCTTTTGCTGCGAAAGCATTTGATATTGTTTTTGAATATGACCTCGCCATCCGCAATTATTTCAACGGGAATTTAATTAATACGATGCACCCGAAAAAGGCATTGCGCTATGGTGAGAACCCGCATCAACAGGCAACTTTTTATGGGGACCTTGCAAAAATGGCCACGCAAATTCATGGTAAGGAATTATCCTACAATAATCTCGTAGATGCGGATGCGGCTATGTCTATTATTGCTGAATTCAATGATGAAAAAAAAGCAGTATTCGGAATTATCAAGCATACAAATGTATGCGGAATGGCTATACGTGAAACACTGAAAGACGCATGGGATGCAGCTTTAGCAGGTGATCCGGAAAGCGCTTTTGGCGGCGTACTTATTTGTAATAAAAAAATTGATGAAGCAACTGCAACTTCCATCAGTGAACTTTTTTTTGAAGTATTAATTGCCCCTGGATTTGATGACAAAGCGCTTCAAATTTTACAGGCAAAGAAAAACAGGATACTTATGGTGTCAAAAGAGAATGTAACGCCTGCTGCAAATCAATATAAATCAATCATGCAAGGTACACTCGTGCAAGAGGCCGATACCGCAACACATTCTGACTGGAAAGAAGCAGGAGGGCGGGCTTCTACAGCAAAGGAGAAAGAAGATCTTTTATTTGCAAACATTATTTGTAAACATCTCAAGAGTAATGCAATTGCACTAGTAAAAAATGAACAATTATGCGGTAAAGGCTGCGGCCAAACAAGCCGTATAGATGCTTTAAGACAGGCAATAGAAAAAGCGCAACATTTTCAGTTTGATTTGAAAGGCGCTGTCCTTGCAAGTGATGCATTTTTCCCGTTCGATGATTGCGTAAAACTCGCGCATGCTGCGGGTATCAGTGCATTCATTCAACCAGGAGGTTCCATTCGGGATAAAGATAGTATTCAATATAGTGTTGAAAATAATTTAGCTATGGCCATAACGGGTACAAGGCATTTCAGGCATTAGCAATGAACCTAATTCATGAAATACTACAAATTTATAATGCCATCCATCTTTCAGCAAACGTCTGCTGAATCTACTCCCGGGAAGTATGCATACCTGGCATTAAGTACTACAAGTATTTTATGGGGGACTACATGGGTTGCGAGCAAAATTGCCGTGAACTCCGGTATTTCAGGATTACAGGTTTCTTATATCAGGCAATTTCTTGCCGGATCAATCATGGTTTTATTTTTTTTATTGAAGGGAGAAAAATTGCCGAGCTGGAAACAATTTAGGTGGTTATTTATTTTATCCATTTTTATGTTTGTGCTTGCAAATGGCCTCAGTACCTGGGGGGTAAAATTTATTCCCAGCGGATTGGCAGCCCTCATCGGAGCCTTGTATCCTTTGAGTGTGGTGATTATAGAAATGATTTTTTTTAAAATAAATAATAATTCACTGCTCACATTTGTAGGCCTTTTCCTGGGGTTAGGTGGAGTAACCTTAGTATTGTATGAAAACTCTTTTCATGAACAGCCTGAAGGATATGTATTTGGAATTGTACTCGGTATCATTGCCATGCTCTCGTGGAGTATCGGTACTTTATATTTAGTAAGGAATAAATACCAGATGAATCCCTATTATGGAATGGGATGGCAAATGTTTATGGCTTCCTTCATGATTTATGGCCTTGCATTCGTAACCGGTAATGATCAACCATTTTCCGTTATTCCCTGGCAAACCTGGGCTTCCATTGGATATTTAATCATTATGGGATCCATCATTGCCTTCATCGCATTTATATATTCTACCAAGCATTTACCCACTGTGATTTCTTCCTTGTATGCCTATATCAATCCATTAGTTGCTATGGTTGTAGGAGCAATTTTATTGAATGAAAAATTAACTAT
>CAYXHX010000115.1:0-7299 GCA_964464835.1 uncultured Chitinophagaceae bacterium
GTGGAATTGAGTTTTTAAAAATTCCAACCAGTTATTATGATGATTTATTGGATCGTGTCGGGCATATTGACGAAGACCTTGAACCTTTAAAACGCCTCGGCATTTTAGTGGACCGGGATAATGAAGGTTACCTGTTACAAATTTTTACAAAACCCGTAGAAGACAGGCCTACTTTGTTTTTCGAGATCATTCAACGAAAAGGTGCAAAGAGTTTTGGCAAAGGAAATTTCAAAGCATTGTTCGAAGCCATTGAAGGAGAACAAGCATTAAGAGGGAATTTATAATATTCAATTTTGATATGAAAACCACACAACCCAAGTGCGGTTTTTTTTTGTGCAATCATTACTCAAACACGATTCATTTCACATTTAAAAAAATATTTAAAAAAAATATTTGGTTGCAATAAATTTTCTCTTTTACATTTGCACCAGTTCTATGACAAAGTTTTCTTATCAGGAAAGACAGAGGGAATTGACCCGATGAAGTCTTGGCAACCTGCCCCGTATAAAAACGGGATAAGGTGCCACATTCAACCCAGGCCTGCGCCGGGGAAAGATAAGTTAGAAAAAAGCAATTTCATTTTTTTAAAATATTTGCTCTTCTGACTGCTCGTTTGAAGAGCTTTTTTTTTGCACGCTTCTGTCTTTTTTGATAAAATTATTTAAAGTCAATTTTAAAATTTATCAAAAAAAACAAACATGAAAGAGCAAACAAAAATCTTACACAGCATTCCCGTGGATCCGCTTACAGGAGCGGTTTCCACCCCTATTTATCAAACCTCCACTTTTGTACAGGAAGCCCCGGGCATCAACAAAGGGTATGATTATGCAAGGACAAACAACCCCACGCGCAAAGTACTTGAAAACCTGTTAGCTTCTCTTGAAAATGGAACCGACGGTTTTGCCTTTGCAAGCGGATTATCTGCCATTGATGCTGTTTTAAAATTATTATCAGCAGGCGATGAAATACTTGCCGTGGATGATATTTACGGTGGTGCATTCAGGTTGTTTACGCATGTGTATGAAAAATTTGGTATAACCGTTCGTTATACCGATACCACAAATGCAGAGAATGTGTTGGAAAATATTTCTTCCAAAACAAAACTCGTTTGGATAGAAACGCCAACCAATCCCACACTGAAAATTTCTGATATAGAAACGATTGCTAAAATCGCAAAAGCCAATAACAGCCTGCTTTGCGTGGATAATACTTTTGCATCTCCTGCTTCACAAAGACCCATTGAACTCGGTGCAGACCTTGTAGTGCATAGCGCCACAAAATATTTAGGCGGGCATAGCGACCTCATTGCCGGCATTGTAGTAACCGCCAATACCGAATTGGGTGAAAAAATAAAATTCATTCAAAATGCTTCCGGTGCTATTCTTTCTCCTTTCGATAGCTGGTTGGTAATCCGTGGAATAGAAACGCTAACACTTCGCGTAAAACAACATAGCTTGAACGCAGAAAAAATCGCAGCATTTTTATCCGGCCACCCATTTATAAAAAACGTATACTACCCAGGCTTGCACACGCATTACAATTATGAAATTGCTAAGAAGCAAATGAAATATTTTGGCGGCATTGTATCTTTTGACCTTGCAGTAGATGATACAGAATTTGCCAATAGCATAGTGTGTAACACAAAGCTTTTCAAATTGGCTGAAAGCCTCGGTGGCGTAAAAAGCTTGCTATGCCTGCCTTCAGAAATGACGCATAAATCCATACCACGTGAAACCCGCTACAACAGTGGCGTTACAGACAGCCTCATACGTTTATCTGTTGGCCTTGAAGATGCAGATGACCTTATCAGCGATTTATCAGTAGCAATTGAAACAGCAACTATTTCCATTAAAAAAACCGTTTAAATTCTTAAAATAAAAAAGATGCAAAGGAAAAAACTCGTTATCGGCGTATTTGGTTTCGGCTGCGTGGGCACAGGTTTATATGAAGTTTTAGGCTGTGAAAATGAAACCGGGCAGGTAGCATTCATCAAAAAAATAGTTGCAAAAAACCCGCAGAAAAAAAGGAATATCGCGCCACATCAATTAAGTTTTTTAAAAGAAGAAATTTTAGAGGATGATGACATCAATGTGGTGGTAGAATTAACAGATGATGCAGATGCGGCATTTGCAATTGTGTCGGAAGCAATGCGAAAAGGCAAAGCAGTTGTATCTGCCAATAAAAAAATGATCTCGGAAAATTTCACTGAATTATCAAATCTGCAAAAAAAATATAAAGTACCTTTTCTGTATGAAGCAGCCTGTTGCGCAAGCCTGCCATTGATCCGAAACCTGGAAGAATATTATGATACGGATTCACTGCAATCTATTGAAGGTATTGTAAATGGATCTACAAATTATATCCTGACAAAAACCTGTGCAGAAAAAATTTCCTTTGCCTCAGCTCTAAAAACCGCGCAGGAATTGGGTTATGCGGAAAGCGACCCTACGCTTGATATAGCGGGCATTGATGCTACGTACAAACTTTCAATCCTGATGATTCATGCTTTTGGAATCTATGTAAAAAAAGAAGACATTTTCACTTCCGGAATTTCACAAATCACGGACTTAGATAATGAATATGCTACTGCAAGAAATCTAAAAATAAAATTGATTGCTCATGCATTTGTACAGGAAGAAGGCAGTTTTGGTTTTTTCGTAATGCCGAAGTTTATCACCCGGGATAATTTTTTATACAATGTGGATGATGTATTTAATGGCGTGATCACGAAAACAACTTTTGCCGATACGCATTTTTTCTCGGGGCGCGGAGCGGGCGCATTACCCACTGCATCTGCAGTGCTATCAGACATTTCAGCGCTTGGGTATGATTATAAATATGAATATAAAAAATTGACTGGCAGCAAACATAAAAGCATAAGCAATGATTTTTCCCTGCATGTGTTGATATCATTCCCAGTTAATAAAGCATCTTTGATAAGAGCATTTTTCACAACCATACATGAATCATTTTCGAACCGGGAGTTGGGTTATTTTACTGGAACCATTCATTTCAATGCCTTGAAATATTTGAAAGAAACAGATGATGGTTTTTCTGTTATTTTATTTGAAGTGTGTAAGGATGTTTATAATGTAAAGCAGAATACACTTATGAATACTATTAAAGCCAGCGATACTTTGATGGAAGTAGGTTGAAAAAATCCCAATCCACCTTAACCCGGATTATTCCCGGCGGTTCTGATTGTAGCTTTATCTTTATACTCAAAATCTGGCTCTCTTTGTAAATTACAGAAATATTTCTGGAAAATACATTTTCAGTTAAATTTTTACCTACCTTCGCCGCCCCAAAAGTTCTTGAAATATAAAATTTGAATTTGGGAGTTCCGCATAAAGCAGAACGCTATAACCAATAAAATTAAACAAATGGCTAAAGAAATTACAGGCTATGTAAAATTGCAGGTAAAAGGCGGACAAGCCAATCCTGCACCGCCCGTAGGCCCTGCGCTTGGTAGCAAAGGCCTCAATATCATGGAGTTTTGTAAACAGTTCAATGCACGTACCCAGGACAAAATAGGAAAAATACTGCCGGTACTGATTACCGTTTTTGCAGACAAATCATTTGAATTTGTTATCAAAACCGCTCCTGCCGCTATCCAACTCATGGAAGCTGCAAAAATCCAGAAAGGTTCTAAGGAGAGTAACCGCATTAAAGTAGGTAAAGTAAACTGGTCACAGGTAGAAGAAATCGCAAAAGACAAAATGCCCGACCTGAATTGTTTTACTGTAGAAAAAGCCATGACAATGGTTGCCGGTACTGCGCGCAGTATGGGATTGACTATTGAAGGCAAAGCTCCCTGGGAAAATTAATTTTAACTCCTTAAAATCTTAGAAATGGCAAAATTGAATAAAAAAAGAAAAGTAGCAGAAGCTAAAATTGATGCTACCAAACAATATACTTTAAAAGAAGCATCTTCACTCGTAAAAGATATTAATACAACTACATTTGATGCTTCCGTGGATCTTCATATCCGCCTTGGTGTAGATCCTAAAAAAGCAGATCAGCAGGTGCGCGGTACTGTAAGCCTTCCTCATGGAACGGGTAAAACAAAAAAAGTATTGGTGCTTTGCAATCCCGATAAAGAAAATGATGCAAAATCTGCCGGCGCTGATTTTGTTGGCCTCGATGAATTTATCCAAAAAATTGAAGGTGGCTGGACTGATGTAGATGTAATTATTGCTACACCAACCGTGATGCCTAAAATTGGTAAATTGGGAAAAATACTCGGACCGAGAAACCTGATGCCTAACCCGAAAACCGGTACTGTAACAAATGATGTTGCTGCTGCCGTGAATGAAGTAAAAGGTGGTAAAATTGCATTTAAAGTAGATAAAGCTGGTATCGTTCATGCATCTATCGGCCGCGTTTCTTTTACACCCGAAAAAATTGCAGGCAACAGCCACGAACTTATCAATGCGATTATTCGCCTGAAGCCTTCCACCGCTAAAGGCATTTACCTGAAAGGTGTAAGCATGGCAAGTACCATGAGCCCGGGTATTGCAATTGATACAAAAACATTACAAAATTAATTTTCACCCGAAAATTGAAATCAACTAATTATGACCAAAGATCAAAAAAATGAAGTGATCGGGATTTTAAAAGAAAAATTTTCCCAGTATAATAATTTTTATATCACCAATACAGAATCACTTACAGTAGCCCAGGTGAATCAATTGCGCAAATCTTGTTTCGATAAACAAGTAGAAATGAGGGTAGCAAAAAATACACTCATTCGCAAAGCCATGGAGTCATTGGATAGTGAAAAATATAATGGCGTATTCGATGCATTGCACGAAGTAACGGCATTGATGTTTTCCGATAATCCAAAAGAGCCTGCTGTAATTCTGAGCTCTTTCAGGAAAGCAAATAAAGCAGAAAAACCAGAACTCAAGGCTGCATTTATCAACGGCGATATTTATAGCGGGGATAATTCATTGGCAAGCCTTACGAAGATCAAAACGAAAAATGAATTAATCGGGGAAGTGATTGGTTTATTACAATCTCCTGCAAAACGAGTATTGGCTGCATTATTGCACCACCACGAAAAACAGGGCGCAGAAGTGGTAAGCGAATAAAATTTACAATGCATGAAATGATTCATGCTACAAGAATAAAACCCTGCCCGGGTATAGGGCAATTTTTTTAAACCATCCGCTGGATCCCTAAGGAAATGAAAGCGGAAAAAATATACATATTATGGCAGACGTAAAAGCATTAGCCGAAAGTTTAGTAGGCTTAACAGTAAAAGAAGTACAGGAATTAGCAGATGTGCTAAAAGCTGATTATGGCATTGAGCCGGCAGCAGCAACAGTAGTAGCCGCAGCAGGTGATGGCGGTGGTGCAGCAGCAGCAGAAGAAAAATCATCTTTTGATGTTGTTTTGACTAACGCAGGCGCCAGCAAATTAACTGTTGTAAAAATCGTGAAAGAATTAACCGGCTTGGGCTTGAAAGAAGCAAAAGACCTGGTTGATGGCGCTCCAAAACCGGTGAAAGAAGGCGTTTCCAAAGGAGAGGCTGATGACATCGCTGCAAAACTGAAAGAGGCAGGCGCTGAAGTAGAAATTAAGTAATCATTTTACAGTTACAAATTTTAAAACCCATTCCTTTCACCAGGTTTGGGTTTTTTTATTTCTTGAAATACGTAAACCCCAATCGGTAAAAACCGCCGGGGTACGTACATCAAACTAAACATTCCAAACATTCAACTAAACCTAAAACTTCAGGGATAAACCACCACTGAATATATATTTTCCATATCCTGCTTCGAGGAATAAACCGGCTTGCTTTGATAAATTAAATTTTGCACCCAATGAAGCCTGGTAAGCAAGTTGTGGAGGATTGCTTACAATTGCTGCTTTATTTCCATTTTCATCCAAATAACTTTGTGTATAATTATTTATACCAATTGCTGTTCTTAAATATGGCTCAACCTTGCTGTTATATGTTGGCATATAACTCATCATATTGAACATTACAGACCAGTTTTCTATTTTTCCTGTAAAATCAGGAATACCGGAAGAAGAATTATAATCAAAATAAGGTGCGGAAACTTTTCCATAAGTACCCATTACTCCAATACTCATCATGGGGCTAAACCTGAAATCAATGGAACCTGTAAATGGCCCTTGCTGTGAAATACTGCCTTGATATGCATTACTGAAAATTGCCAGTTCATTTTTATCCAGGTTGGGCAAACCATATCCCAAATTGATATTGACGGATGGCTGAAATGATTGGCGCATCGGCCTTTGTTTTTTTATCATAGGTGGCTTCGAACGGTATCCGCCACTGATATATACCCTGTTGCGATATTGCGCATTTGATTGAATTGAAATAGCTATACCTGCCAATAGGATAGTAAAAAAATAAATGTGCTTTTTCATTGTTGATTGATTGTATTTTTAAATAAATAGTTTTGAAAAACGCAAACCATTTTTTCAAAACGGCTCAGGATATGTGATATGAATGTTGCCGGAAAGTTTAAGAACACGTTCTATAATTTTTGAAAAATTATAAAATGGTTGGTGAAAAAAAAATTGTTTCCGGTTGTTGTTAAACATGAAAAAATAAGCAGGTAATAAAATTCGATTTGATATTTTTCATTGGTTACTTATATTTACCAAACTTCAAACAATAGAAATGTATGTTTATGAAAAAAAATAGTGTTTTCATTTTGATACTTTGCATTTTTTGTGCGACAAAGCAAGCTGTTTCACAACGCTTATTTTCATTAAATGAAATGGCGCAAATTGCTTCCTACCAGGACCATGTTTCTTTTGGTAAATATTTGGCAACCCAGGGATATTTACTGGAGGATATGCCTTCCTCTATGAGGGGTATTAAAGAGTTTTATTCATACAAAGAGCGCTATACAAAACCAGGCGGGACAGCTAATACCTGCAATTGGACCATATTTGATGATAAAAATGGCCTTCATAAATATGTGAGTTTTGGGTTTTCTGATAAAGATCACTTCAATTCTATAATGAAAACGCTTATGGCCCGGGGATATGCGCTTGTGAAAAACCAGCAAAAAGATGTAGGAGGCGGATATGTATCTCTTGGCCAATACCTGCGTAAAGGCAAAGTAGGTATATTGGCAACGATTACTGATGAAAAAATTCAAAATTCAAAATCAGCTACTTTCGAAATTGCATTTACAATTATCAGTACGCCTAACTGGCCGGTAGATGAGATCAATAATTTTTAAAATGCAGTTCAAAAGAAGAATTCACTTAGTGGTTATAATAAAATAGGAAGCAAATTGATTTGGCTTAATT
>CAYXHX010000115.1:7309-7664 GCA_964464835.1 uncultured Chitinophagaceae bacterium
CATCGGGATCAACTCCCACAAAAGGGTCGGTCCCGATTCCATCTGGATCAACTCCCACAAGAGGTTTCAGTTGCTGAGGCCTTTTTTCGTTAAATTAAGTTTTGGAAAAGCCGCAAATTATTTTGAAATGTTATTTGGTATAGTGTATCCGCGGTTTCCCGATTCAATCGGGATCAACTCCCACAAAAAAGTTTGGCGGTTTCGATCAACGCCCACTTTTTACTTCTCCTTTTTTTATCAATAATTTATTTGTTTTTGATTAAAATTGACCTTGTTAATATCAAAATTGATAATTTCAAACCAATACTGTCCTAAACGTTTTTAAATTGAAATAAAGTTATTGATTCTATTTGAT
>CAYXHX010000116.1:0-5257 GCA_964464835.1 uncultured Chitinophagaceae bacterium
TTCCTGTTCAGTTAATTTTTGTAATTTTTTATAAGCAGATTCCATATTTACATACGCCTGTTCTATTTCCCTGTGCAACTGTGATTTAATTGTTGTTTCTTCAAAACTGGTTTTATCCAATTCAATGTTTGCCTGCTTTAAACGGTTCTTAGTTTGCAAACCATTTAAGATAGGAATTCGTAAACCCAGGCTAATGGAAGAATTGAGATTATTTTTCCATTGGCTTCCATAAGAAATTTTTTCATTGCTGTAATTGTTTTGTGGCGATACCACATGCACTTTTACATTATCAATTAATACATACTGATCTGTTTCTACATCCGTTGTTCCTGTCAATAAATTACGGGTAGCAATGCTGGAATAATTTGTGCCAATACCACCAGAGAGATACAGGGAAGGAAGCATAGCACCTTTTGCACTTTTTACCTGTACTTCGGCAGCAGATTTTTTTAATGTCGCTGACTGAACCACTGCAAGCTGCTGCAATGCTTGCTGGTAAACAGTTTCAGCGCTTACTCCATAAGCTTGTGGCAGGTTCGTTGCCGATATTTTTTCAAATTGTTTATTTGTTGAATATGGAAGATTCATTAATTGCATCAATGCTAATTTTGCATTGGCAAGATTATTTTCCAGGGTTACAACATTCAATTCATCTGAAGCCCGTTGGCCTTTTACATTATAATAATCTGCGGGCGCTATTGCTCCCTGTTCATTCAGAAGTTGTAAACGGTCTTCCTGTTTTTTTGTTACAGAAACCTGTTCTTTGGCAGCGGCCAATTGTTCTTCCGTACTTTGCTCCTGCAGGTAAGCAAGAATAACAGCAATAGTAATATTATCTTTTTGTTGCTGCCAATCTTTTTTACTGGCTTCATAACTTAGTTCAAATTGTTTTGCGTTATTCCGGGCGCTGTTGCCATTCCATAAAAGCAGGCTTGCATTCAAACCATAATTTGCAAAACCCACATTTTGATCAACATACCCGTTGCTGAAAGGATCAATGCTCCGTCCCTGGCTAAGGCCATGATTGATATCCGCATTGATGAATGGCAACATATTTCCTTTTGCCTGGCTTAAATAGGATTCCGCATAATCAGATTGATATTTTGCCTCTTTCACCTGTTGATTATTTTTCACGGCAATATCTATACATTGTTGCAGGTTGAGCTTAGTTGTTGTACTATCCTGGCTAAAAACAATTGCACACGTACATATTCCAACGAGTAAACAAAACATTTTCTTCTTCATAAGATGATTTCCTTTTTCTATTGATAAAAATAATTAAGCATCAATTCTTCCATCGAGTAAATGAATGATATGTGAACCGTATTCCGCATTTTTTTCAGAATGTGTAACTTGAATAATCGTTACACCTTCGGCATTCAATTCTTTAAACAATTCCATAATCTCCGCACCTTGTTTTGAATTTAAATTCCCGGTAGGTTCATCCGCAAGAATTAGTTTTGGATGTACAATTAGTGCGCGTGCAATACCCACCAATTGTTGCTGCCCACCGGAAAGCTGGCTGGGAAAAAGATCTTTTTTCCCAACTATTTGAAAGCGGTCCAGCATATCTGCCACCATTGATTTTCTTTCGGATGATTTTATATTCTGATATATCAATGGCGTCTCGATATTTTCATATACGGTGAGTTCATCTATTAAATGATATGCCTGGAACACAAAGCCGATATGGGTTTTGAAAATTTCGGAACGCTTCTTTTCTTTCAATGCAAGTACATTTTCTCCCATAAAATAATATTCGCCTTCATTAGGTTCATCGAGTAAGCCAATCACATTGAGCAACGTTGATTTTCCTGAACCCGAAGGGCCCATGATAGAAATAAATTCCCCGGCCGCTACATCAAGGCTGATATCTTTTAAAATAAATGTGCGGTTGATGCCGGTATTATACCATTTAAAAATATTTTTTAAAGAAACCATTTTTATTTTTTTAAAATTTGTTGTTTGCTTTTATTTATTCTGATTGTAAACTTTTTACAGGGTTTGCAATTGCAGCCTTGATGGATTTGTAGCCCACAGCAATCCATGCGATCAAGATGGAAATAACAAATGCGATGACAAAAATCCATGGCGAAAAATTTGTACGGTAAACAAAATTATTCAACCATTGGTTCATCATATACCAGGAAACAGGAACTGCAATGAAGAACCCGGTACACACGAGTACTACAAATTCTTTTGAAAAAAGAAAAACAATATTTTGTACAGATGCACCCAATACTTTTCTTACGCCAATCTCCTTTTTTCTTTGTACAGCCATAAAAGTAACGAGCCCAAATAAACCCATGCAAGAAATTAAAATAGCTATGATGGCAAAAATTTTATATAAAAGCGCAAGTTGGCTATCCTGCCTGTAAAAATCATTGATATTGTCTTCAAAATAATTGGTGGTAAAAGCATATTCGGGGAAAACTTCATTCCATACATTTTCCACTGCCTGCCTTGTTGTAGCAATGTTTGTGGAATTTAATTTTACTGCAGTTTCTCCATATTGATTCCTGCGTTCGGCAATTGCCAATGGTTTGATATCTTCTTTTAAAGAATTTGTTTTAAAATCTTTTACTACACCTACTATATTTTTCCAGTCACCCTTGCCACCATAGCGCATTTGTTTTCCTACAATATCGGCCGGATTTTGTACATATAGTTTTCTTGCAAACGTTTCATTCACCACTACTTCATTCACCGTATCTGATTTGCTGAAAGGCCGGCCGGCGAGCATTTGCAGCCCAAACGTGCTGAAATAATTTTCATCTGCAAATTTTACATCCAATGGAAAATCAGGGTCTGGTTGATGATCAAAACCAAAATTTGTTTGCCAGTTATTTTGTGAGGAAGGCACATCGCTGCAAAAGCTTACATTTTTTACACCTGGAATTTGCAGCACTTTATTTCTAAATGAAGGCTGCCTTGCCTGCATGGCGCTGTCTGCATTGGTATTGAATAGCAATATGGCTTCTTTATTAAAACCAAGATCGGCTTTTTTTATAAAACTCATTTGTGTTATGGCAACGATTGTTGCAATAATTAATATTTGTGAAATGGAAAATTGCAATACGACTAATCCACGCCTCAAAGAAATACCTCCGATGGTGGCTGAAGTAATTTTATTTTTTAGTGCAAGGGCTGGTGTAAAACCAGATAAAATAAATGCCGGGTAAATGCCTGCCAACAATGTAATTAAAATTGTAAGCAACAGGATAAATAAAATAATTTGGCCATTTAAAAATGTAATACTGCCCTGAATGGATGCAATCCCTTTTATAAATGGAAGGCATAGAGCAGCAATTCCTATTGCGAAAAGTAATGATAAGCATACCAGTAAAAAAGTTTCACCAATTACCTGCCGGAATAGTTGTTTGCGATTACTGCCCAATACTTTTCGAATGCCCATTTCTTTGCTACGGTTTACAGCTTGCGCCGTAGATAAATTGATAAAATTTATACAAGCCATTAACAGAATAAACACGGCAATCAAAGATAAAGTCCAGAGGGAAGCCCGGTCCGTCACATGGTCGCCAAAATTTTCAAACCGGTTATCAAAATGTACATCACTCAATGGTTCCAAAAAATTCAGTACTTGTTTTTTAGTTGTATTATTATAATGCTTATTGCTAAATGCAATCAATTCTTTATCAATATTGCTTTGCGAAACATTTTTTGGCAACAGCATAAATACCTGGAAATTACTTGTAGTAGAATGCCAGCTGCTGTCATAAAAATAGACACCATTACTTGCTTTCGCAGTTGCCATAGAGTTTACAACAGACAACGGAAAATCTGAATTCCCTGGAGGGTCTTTTATGATCCCTGCTACTTTCACAAGGACTGCATTATCCAGTAATAAAGTTTTACCGATAGCATCTTTCCAATTGCCAAAATATTTTACTGCCGTACTTTCTGATAGTGCTGTTACGTTCGGGTTATTTAATTCGGCAGGTGAACCGGCAAGCCAATCATAATGAAAAATTGTAAAAAACTCCGGGCCTGCAAAGAAAAATCCCTGGTTTTCTAAAAATTTTTTTTCTGCACCATTCGTTGATGGAATGGTGACCTGGCTACCAAAGTTTGCAAGTAATGCACCGGTTTTCGCTTGTGGAAAATCAAGCCGGATAGCATCAAGCCCCGGAAAGGGAATACCTGATGTATATCCAATACCATCGGAGGTTTTTGTTTGAGTTACTACATGATAAATTTGTTGATAGTTGGGTTGAAATGTATCATAACTCAATTCATATTTCACTACAGTGAAAATTAAAATGCAGGAAGCAATTCCTACGGCAAGGCCGGCAATATTCAAAAAAGAAAAAGCTTTATGCCTGCGAATATTTCGCCATGCTATTTTAAAATAATTCTTAAACATTTATTCTAATTGTTAATTGAGTATTATTAATTTCTCTCCCTTCAAATTTATCAACGGGTATAGGCTTATGCCTTTTTATATATTTTTATCAATGTTATCATAAAAGAATTTTACACATAATTTCCATTTTTAATTATCCATTCACTCCGCCGCAGCAGGCAACATTAAATTACTCACTCCTCAAACTTTTTACAGGGTTAGAAAATGCTGCTTTAATAGCCTGGAAACCCACGGTAATAAAGGCGATGGTTAAAGCAGCAAGGCCTGCCAATAAAAATATAATGATATTGATATTAATCCTATATGCATAATCCTGTAACCAGTTATTTCCCGCAAGCCATGCAAGTGGCACGGCAATAAGTATGGCAACTATTACTAATTGCAAAAAAGTTTTTGAAATTAAAAATACAATGCTTCCGGCAGTTGCACCAAGCACCCGTCGCACGCCAATTTCTTTGGTGCGCTGTAATGTGGTGAATGCAGCTAAACCAAATAATCCAAGGCATGCAAGTATGATTGCCAATATTGATGCAATTGAAAATAAAGATGCGGAGCGGTCTTCTGCAATATATAGTTTATCATAAGAATCATCGAGGAAATGATAATTAAATGGCCTGCCGGGTACTCGCTCTTTCCATACATTTTCTAATCGGTTCAATGTGCCTTTCATATCATTACCATTAATCCGCAACATGAAGTTGCGTGAAAAGTCACGGCCAAGGAATAGAATCATTGGGCCAATCGGGTCATGAAGGCTGCTGAAATTAAAATCTTTTACAACACCCACTACTTCACCGGTCACACCTTTTTCAATTGTTTTTCCGATTGCTTCCTGTGGTGACCAGCCAAGTTTTTTTGCCAAAGTTTCATTGA
>CAYXHX010000116.1:5267-7658 GCA_964464835.1 uncultured Chitinophagaceae bacterium
ATTTGCATGCCCAATGTTTTTGTGAAATCAAGATCTACCGGCATGGCATTTAAAGAAATTTCATGCTTGCCTTTTTCATCAATTGCTGTAATGCCATCCCCCCATTCTACAAATTCGGGTGTATCATAAGATGCAGTAATATTTTCAACACCAGGCACTGTGCGGAAAGCAGCTTCAAGACTGGTAAAATTTTCCATCATTTTCCCACCGATGGGTAATACTACTACATGCGCTTTATCATATCCCAGGTTTTTAGATTTCATGTAATTCATTTGTTGTAAAATGATTACAGTATAAATAATGAGAAAAACAGAAATACCAAATTGAAAGACGATTAAAGTTTTACGAAGCCAGGTTTTTCCACCGGTAAAAGTGAAGCCTTTTTTTAAGATGCCCATTACTTGTGTTCCCGCAAGGATAAATGCAGGATAAAGGCCTGCTAAAATGCAAATGAAAAGGGTAATGCAAAAAAGAGATAACAAAGGAATCGGTTCAAAAAGAATATGCCTGCTGAATTCAATACCGGTTGCCTCATTAAATAATGGAATTAAAAACAAACTTATCATCAATGCGCAAATAGCTGCAATAAATCCCAGTAAAAATGATTCGGCCATAAACTGAACGAATACTTGTTTCTTAGAAGCGCCCAATACTTTGCGCATGCCTATTTCAGCAGTTCTCCCTGAAGATTGAGCAGTTGAAAGATTTGTATAATTGGCGCTTGCAATTAATAATATCAACATTGCAATGATGGCGAATAAATAAATAAATTTGATGCTTCCATTTGGCTCAAAGCCTGCCAGGCTCGAATATAAATGCACTTTTTTTAAAGGCTCAAGGTGAAACGTAAGATAGTCATTACCTTCTATGCCTGCATCAGCTTTTATTTCCGGCGTTTTCATATAAGCCGTTATTTTTTGCTGCAATTGCTCAATATTATTGGCATCCTTTAACAGAAAATATGTAATCCAATTTGCTGTCCACCAGGTTTCTCCTTTTACATTATTTCCGAGATTGGAAAATGCAGTTACAAAATCAAATTTAAGTTGGGAATTATTGGGCGCATCTTCACATACACCGGTTACTTTAAGATCTTTTTCGCCGATTGTCAATGTTTTATTCAATGCTGCCGAATAACCTTGTGATTGTACTTCAGGAAAATATTTTTCTGCTGTTGTTTTTGTAATGACAATTTTATCTGGCGCATCCAAAGCAGTTGCCGCGTTGCCTGCAACAAACGGGTAAGTAAATATTTGAAAGAATGGGCTATCTGCATATAAAATTCGTGGTTCATCAAACATTTTTTCACCATGCTTTACTACATTATTTCGAATGAATGTGCGTACATAATTTTCAATAGATGGAAAAGTGCGTGCGAATTGTGGCCCTACCTTGGTTCCTGTGGTAGCAGTTGTGTTTACTGTACCATCCTGCCCATATTCCATGGTAACGCGGACAATTCTGTCTGCATTTTTATTGAATGCATCATAGCTCAATTCATGCATGATATAAATGCCAATTAGTAAACACGCAGAAAGCCCAATAGCCAGCCCGAAAACATTGATGCCAGTATATAATTTATTTTTGAGTAAATTCCTGTAAGCTGTTTTAAAATAGTTTTTCCACATTTCCACATTATTTTTTAGGAGGCCTCCGAAATATGAACCATCCTGATATGAAATTTGTTTTTAATAGCTGCCAACACAATGCCGTAAACTTAGGCTTTGGTTTTGAGGAGTTTATAAAATAATCAATCAAAAATTGTGTACGGTTTTGATACAACCTATGTGCGGTTTTGAACGCGGGAAATAAAAAGTATTTTCAATGTATTGCAAAAAATTAAGCCTGCTTTCCATAAAAACTCTGCAAGAAAGAGGTTCATATTTTTTTGCAATCCCCATTGTCAATAAAAAAATCCTTCAAAAAATTATCTTTAGTATAGCATGCTATTTTCAATTTAATTAATATGTTGCCTACCCCTATTTACATCAGTGGATGTGCTGGAAAAAAATCCCGTTAATAATTAGGTGGAAATAGCTGAACCACAACTTGTCCCGATTTCTTTATCGGGACAAGTTGTGGTTCAAAATTATAACCCATCCTCTGTTAACCCAACAAAATTCCTGAATCAGCACATTCACCGATACAAATCACTTTTCAATTTCAAAATTGAATCATTTACATTTGCCAACATAAAATTAAACCATTGCGTACACACACGAAAGAAACACAAACAAGCCTTACGCCCGATCTTGCATTGCAATATTTAAAAGAAGGCAATGCACGTTTTATGCAGAATATCAAAGCCAACCGTGATTTATTGGAACAGGCAAATACCACTTCAGCCGGCCAATTTCCATTTGCGGCGATACTCAGTTGCATTGATTCACG
>CAYXHX010000117.1:0-3855 GCA_964464835.1 uncultured Chitinophagaceae bacterium
ATGGACCTGCCATTTTTGAAAACGGAGATCAATCAATTAATTGGCGGAATAGATGATGGCGCTGAAAGAACGGCAGAGATTGTGCGCAGCCTTCGCACCTTCAGCAGGCTGGATGAAAGTGAATTGAAAAGTGTGAAAATATATGATGGCATTGCTTCCACGCTACTCTTATTAAGCAGTAGTATTCCCGGCCATATCCATATAGTAAAAGATTACCAGGCAGTTGGAGATATTGAATGCTACCCGGGAAAATTAAACCAGGTATTTATGAATTTATTGAATAATGCCGTACAAGCAATTACTTTAAAAACAGAGGTAAATAATCATGAATACATTACCATAAGTACCCGTGATGTGGACAATTCCATACGTATTTCTATAAAAGATACCGGGTTGGGAATTACCCCCGAAGTACGAAGTAAAATTTTTGATCCGTTTTTTACCACAAAAGATGTAGGTTCGGGGAATGGTTTGGGTTTATCCATCGTTTTTAAAATTATTGAAATGCATAAAGGAAAAATAGAAATAGAATCGGAAGGATTGAATAAAGGAGCAGATTTTATCATTACTTTGCCGCATACGCAACCGCTAACTTAATAAAGAATTCATTTTTATGCTGGCAAAAGAAAAACAAATACAAATTTTATTCATAGATGATGAATTGAATAATCAAAATGCATTTTATGCCGGTTTCAGAAGGCGCTTTAAAGTATTCACAGCTTCATCCGGATCCGAAGGGCTTGAAATTTTAGAAAAAGAAAAGATTCATGTAATCATCGCCGATCAACGTATGCCGCAGTTTACCGGTGTACAATTTTTTCAAAAAGTACGCCGCTCACATCCTTATCCCATGCGCATTTTACTTACGGGATATACAGATATTGAAGCGCTTGAAGATGCAGTGAATAAAGGTGAGATTTATCGTTATATCAAAAAACCCTGGGATGATAAAGAAGTAGAATTGGCCATTCGCAATGCATATGAAATCTATTTTACCAGAGAACAATTAAGGTTAAAAATATCTGAGCTTGAAAAAACAAACGATGAATTAAACCGGCTTGTGTACAGCACTTCACATGACCTTCGATCCCCGCTTGCATCCATCATGGGTGTATTGAATCTTGCAAAAATGGAGAATTCAGTGAAAGACCCGAACGGGTATATGGAAATGATCGGGATTTGTGCATCTAAAATGGATGATTATATAAAGAAGATTATTGAGTATTATAAAAGTGTACGCGTGGATGAAGCGCGTGACCAAATAGATTTTAAAAAAATCATACAGGAAAATATTCAATTGCATAAAATGCAAAATCCTGCTATCCGTTTTGACGTTGCCGTGGTTCAGGATGTAGCGTTTGTGAATGATGCATTTCGCACCACCGTAATTTTTGACAACCTCATTTCCAATGCCCTGAAATACCAAAAGCCGGAAGAGAAAAATCAAAAAATTTGCATTGACGTGCGGGTAACAACAGAGCATGCAACAATCAATGTAGAAGATAATGGAATTGGCATTTCTGAAAAAGACCTTACCAATATATTCACGATGTTTTTCCGAAGCACCAGCAATTCTACAGGCCTTGGTATTGGTTTATTCATTGTGCAGGAAGCTGTTTCAAAACTACATGGTACTATTTCGGTACAATCAGATTTGGGAAAGGGGACAAAATTTACATTGGTAGTCCCTAATAAATCAGTTGCATAATTTTCCCATTTATCTTTTATTGATTCTTACGCTCATATTAAACTTCTGTTTTAATTTTGCGGCAACAGATAAACCTTTTCCATGCAATCATTCGAAACGCTTTCCGGGATATTCAATGACCGGTTTGCCATATCCCATTTTAATAAAAACCCCGAAACACTTTATGATCCTTGTGAATATTTTCTTTCCCTTGGCGGCAAACGTGTACGGCCGGTAATCTGCCTCATGGGAAATGAATTGTTTGAACCGATTGGAGATGATGCATGGAATGCTGCGATTGCAATTGAACTTTTTCACAATTTCACTTTGGTGCATGATGATATTATGGATGAAGCCGCTTTGCGCCGGGGAAAACCTACCGTACATAGCAAATACAGCCCATCCACGGCTTTGCTCACAGGTGATGTAATGATGGTAGCAGCTTACAAGTATTTATCAGCAATAAAAGCCTCCCGCTTAAAATCCATTTTACAAATTTTCAATAAAACAGCAATGGAAGTTTGCGAAGGCCAGCAACTGGATATAGACTTTGAAAAAAGGGAAGAGGTTTCTTTACATGAGTATATTCATATGATCACATTAAAAACTTCCGTGTTACTTGCTGCGAGCATTGAAATCGGCGCCATGCTTGGAGGAGCCAGTGAAGGAAATTGTAAACATTTATATGAATTTGGTAAAAATCTTGGTATTGCTTTTCAAATACAGGACGATTACCTGGATGCATTTGGTAACCCCGAAAAATTCGGCAAAGAACCCGGTGGCGATATAAAACAAAATAAAAAAACAGCATTGCTTGTATATGCGCTCGAAAATGCGGATGAAAAAAGTAAAAAAGAATTACAACAGTTGCTCTGCCTTGATTCGGATGAAAAAGTTTCCAAAGTGTTGCAGTTCTTCCAGGAATCCGGGGTGGATGAGTGGGCTAAAAAATTAAAGGAAAAATATATGGATGCAGCGCTCTTTCACCTGGAAGAAGCGGCTGTTATTTCCATCCGAAAGAAAAACTTACAAAGCCTTGCAGAATTTTTGGTGAGAAGGGATTATTAGAAAAAAATAAAATTAAACGTTGTATTATTTTTCCTTCTCCACTTTTTTCAACACTACAATATATGTAGGAAAATGATCACTATAGCCAGCCCTGTAATTATTTCCATCCCAGGTACGCATGGGATAGCCTGTATACCTCCCCCGGTTTTCAATCATGTATTCTTTTTTGAAAATAAATTGCTTTGAATAAAAAAATCCCTGTTGCGACTTATCCAACCACGGATATGAAATTAAAATTTGATCAAACAATCCCCAACTGTCATTGTACGCCAAAGTACCGATTCCTTTTTTATACAACTCCACCCATGGATTAAACAATTTACCGGGTTGTACTTCAGTTATTTTACCTTTTGCGCCCAATACTTCTGTAAGGCTAGGGCTTACCGGGTCATCATTTAAATCACCCATAATAATAATTTTCGCATCCGGTTCAATTTGTTGAATGGAATCCATCATTCTTTTATTCACCATTGCAGCGGCTGCACGTGCAGGCGCACTGCGCACTTCACCTCCCAATCGGCTCGGCCAGTGATTGACAAAAACATAAACCGTTTCACCACAAAATTTTCCCTTAACCCATAATACATCTCGCGTATAATAGGATGATTTTGTTCCTGTAGGTATACGCACAAAAAGCTTACGGCTTTCTTCAACTGTAAAATAATTTGGATTGTATAAAAGCGCCACATCCACGCCACGTAAATCCCGGGAATCATAATGCACAATTTGATAATTCCTTTCTGCAATTTGAGGATTACGTACAAGATCATTCAACACCGTGTCATTTTCAATTTCAGCAACACCGAGTATGGCCGGGCCATCTTTTGAATAGGCTGAACCCATTTCGGAAATTACGCGCGCCAAATGATTTACTTTATTCCAATAAACTTCACTTTTATAATTCCTTGCTCCGGCCGGAAGAAATTCATCATCACGCACAATCGGGTTATCAATGGTATCATAAAAATTTTCGAGGTTATAAAACCCGATCACCGAGGGCTTGAAGTTTTCTTTTTGGGCGTAACCGGGTGAAAAAGAAAGTATTGCAATGGCAACAGTTAATATAAATCTATTCATAATATTATCAAATGTTGGGCAAA
>CAYXHX010000117.1:3865-4272 GCA_964464835.1 uncultured Chitinophagaceae bacterium
TGCAACCTGGTACAGGTTTTTTTGTGCAGGCAAATATTTAAAGTAAAAGAATAAAAATGCACAAATGAAAAGTATTTTCTGATACATAAAATGATGAAAGCGTTTCATAAGATACACAAAAGGTTTTACATAAAGTAGTACAATAAAAAAATTATTCCGGGTATATTGTAAAAGCGGTTTTTTTTAATGAGCTTCTTATGAGACGTATCTTTTTTTTACCTTTTATATTTTTTTTTGGGAGCCTTTTTTCTCAAAATAATAAAACGGACACAATTGCAAATACCCGGAATGATTCTGCCTATAGTGAAAACATGAAGGATGTTTCCCAGGAGCGGATCCCCGTAGTAGCATTGGATGATGGCGAATTAAATGATTCTTCATGGCTAGATTCAGGGAAAAAATTACAA
>CAYXHX010000117.1:4282-7603 GCA_964464835.1 uncultured Chitinophagaceae bacterium
GACCAGGATATTTCTTCCTTACTCAGCGCCAGCCGCGACCCATTTTTAAATGCAGCTTCTTTTAATTTTAGTGCCGCACGCTTCAAACTGCGCGGGTATGAAGGGGATTTATCCGTCACATACATGAATGGTATTCCTATGCAAAATTTAGACAATGGCTCAACAGCATTTAATCTCTGGAGTGGATTAAATGATGTTGTCCGAAACCGGGAAATTTCCTTCGGCATTCGTTTTTTATCTTTTGGATATGGTGGCATTGGCACTGCAACAAATATGGATACACGTGCATTACAGCAGCGTGTTCAAACAAGTTTTAGTTATGCTGTTTCCAACCGTTCTTACCTGCATCGTTTTATGTTGACGCATAGTACAGGCATGAGTAAAAAAGGCTGGGCATTTTCCTTTTCAGGCAGCAGGCGATGGTCTGATGAAGGATATGTTCCGGGTACATATTATAATGGATGGAGCGCTTATATTGGCATTGATAAAAAATTTAATTCCAAACAAACCCTTTCACTTGTAATGTTTTATGCGCCTGTTGAAAATGGCCGGCAGGGCGCAGCTACAGAAGAAATGCAAATGCTTTCCGGCACTCATTATTATAATCCGTACTGGGGTTATCAAAACGGGCAAAAAAGAAATGCGAGCATAGGGAAAACAAGAATGCCACTTGCTATCCTGTCAGATGAATTTAAAATAAATGAAAATACAATACTTATAACAGCTGCCGGTTATACATTTGGTACACGTTCTGTTTCCGGTATTGATTGGTACAATGCACCTGACCCACGCCCGGATTATTATAAATATTTACCTTCTTATCAAACGGATAGTTTACTACAACAAATTGTAGCGCAACGTTTTTTATCTGATGAAACATTGTGCCAAATAAATTGGCAACGGTTGTATGATGTAAACCGGTCAAATTTTCAAACAGTGTATAACATCAATGGGATACCCGGAAATACCATTACCGGAAACCGTTCGCTTTACATTTTGCAAAACAGGATGATGCATACGGATAAAATAAATTTCAGCAGCACTATCAATTCAAGAATGAACAACCATGCCTATTTCACAGCAGGCTTCAATTATCAATGGCAAAAAAATCATTATTATCAGCAACTTGAAGATTTATTGGGTGGTGATTTTTATATAGACCTGAATCAATTTGCCGAACAAGATTTTCCCAATGATCCCAATGCTATACAAAATGATTTAAACCGGCCGAACAGGATAATTCATGAAGGAGATCAATACGGTTATGATTATGCCATTACACTAAAAAAAGTTTCGGCATTTTCTGAATTTTTGTATAAAACAAAATACGTTGATTTTTTCTTTGGTGGAGAATTTTCGCAAACAACTTTTTTCCGAACTGGCTATGTAAAAAATGGTTTATTCCCGGATAATTCTTTTGGAAATTCTACCGCAAATCTCTTCAATAATTTTTCAACAAAAGCAGGCATCACGTATAAATTAAATGGCCGGAATTATTTTTATGTGAATGCGGCTTATTTTACAAGAGCGCCATACTTTGATAATGCGTATATCTCTCCGCGCAGCAGGGACATTTTACAAGACAGCCTTCGAAGTGAATTGATTCAATCCGCAGAAGCAGGCTATGTATTGAATGCACCTTCAATGAGAATCAGGTTTGATGGCTTTTACACAAAAATCCAACATGGCTTTAATGTACTTACTTTTTATAATGATGATTACAGCAACTTTGTAAATTATGCCATCCGTAATATAGACCGTGAATTTTATGGATTGGAATTTGGCATAGATGCAAAATTAATTCGTAATGTAACTTTTAACGGTGCTGTATCGTTGGGTGAATATTATTACACTTCCCGCCAGCATGCAACAATTATCCTGGATAATAGTGCAAAGGTTTTAGCCGATGAAATTGTATATAGCGAAAACTATCGTATAGCAGGAACTCCGCAACAGGCTTTTAGTGCCGGTTTGAGCTATCGTTCTCCAAAATTTTGGTTTGTGAATTTCACAGCAAATTATTTTAATGATATATGGCTCGACTTTAACCCCATACGCCGGACTTATAATGCCATTGAAGGCATAGACCCGGAATCAGCATTATGGAATGAAATTCTTGATCAGCAAAAATTGAAAGCACAATATACTGTTGATTTTTTTGGCGGATATTCATTTCGTTTAAAAAAATCCATTGATCCATCAAAGCCTACCTATTTATCTTTTCTTATTGGAATCAGCAACTTATTGAATAACCAGGATTTCAGGACAGGTGGCTATGAACAATTGCGATTTGATTTTGCAGGTCATGATGTAAATAAATTTCCGGCTAAATATTATTATGCCTATGGCATTAATTTTTTTATAAGCGCTACACTTCGATTTTAGATATGATAAAAACTGTTTTATGAAAATTGAAAAATCCACCAACATGTTTTATTTAACCATCTTACTTGTAAGCAACCTGTTTTTTTCCTGTGATAAAAAATTTGATGAACCGCCTGAATTTATTCCGCCAAATATTCAAAGCAATTATTCCATTGCAGAATTAAAAAACCTGCACACCAATGGCATGGTGGAACAAATAAATGAGGATAAAATTATCCGTGGTATTGTTGTAGCCGATGACCGAAGTGGCAATTTTTACAAATCAATTGTTATCCAGGATTCTACCGGCGGCATTTCACTTTCATTAGACCGTTATGATTTATATACCGACTATCCAATAGGAAGGGAAATTTTTATAAAAATCAAAGGGCTTTATCTCGGTGATTATAATAAATTAATTCAAATGGGTGGCGGTGTAGATCGCTCAGGAACCACGCCGGCGCTCGCTCCACTTGCAGCTTCTTTGTTCGACCAATATATAGTACGCGGCTCTTTCTCCAATACCATTGTACCCACTGAAGTAAGTGTTGCAAACTTGAATGACAACTATCAAAACATGTTAATACAAATCAATCATTGCCAGTTTGCAACTACGGATACTTCCAGGACATTTGCGATTGCAGGCCAGTCTTCTCCTTCTGCAATGAATTATACTTTAAGTACCTGCGAAGGGGACAAAATCATTTTACGCAATAGCAATTATGCAGATTTCGCATCGTATAATTTACCCAATGGGAATGGCAATATCAAAGCGATTTATACGGTGTATGGCACCACCAAACAATTGTACATTCGTGATACTTCCGATACGCCATTTTATGGTTTGCGCTGCGATGGCAGTGGAGGGAACATTATTTTCAGCCAGGATTTTACGGATGCGCCTGTGGGTTCAAACATCAATTTAAACGGTTGGTTAAACATGCCGGAAACAGGCAG
>CAYXHX010000118.1:0-7593 GCA_964464835.1 uncultured Chitinophagaceae bacterium
CGGGATTAAAAAAAAGCATTTTCAACTGTTCCTTATGTTTTTCGGTGCCTGATTTTCCTGCTGTAGAAAATTTTCTTCCTGCAACAATATTATTTTCACCACATACTTTTCCTTTTGTAAAAAAAAGCGATGCATACATTTCACCGGTTGTATAATTATAATTACTGTCTTTATCAAAAAAATCGCCGGTACTTTTTTGTGAAATAATTTCTGTAGTACGGCAACCATTTTTTCTCACTTGTTTGGTTTCGCTTTTATAAGACGCGCGCTCAGAGCCGTCTTTATTGAACATGCGAATGGAATTGTATGACGAAAAGCTGATCACATGCAGGTTCCGGAATGCCTTATAAAAACTTGTATCATTTTCAATTTGTTGAAGAATGGTTTTGTAATCGAGTTTATTCCGTACGACTACTTCCTTTAGCATTACAGATTGATTTTCTAAAATAACTGTTGTATCCTGTGCAAGTATGGGATTGGAAAAAAGTAGCAGGCCCGGTATGAATAATTTTAAAAATTTCATTTAGGGAACATCATTTTATAATCTACTTTGATTTTGCCTTTACTGATATCGTTTAATTTCCCCTGCAACATTTTTTTCTTTAAGGGTTTCAGGTAATCAATAAATAATTTCCCTTCAATATGGTCATATTCATGTTGAATAATCCGTGCTGTTAAGCCACAGAAAGTTTCTGAATGCTGTTGAAAATTTTCATCCAAATATTCAATCGTTACAGATTCGGGGCGCTGCACATCCTCCCTTATTTTGGGAATGCTCAGGCAGCCTTCATTGTATTTCCATTCATCCCCGTCATGATTAATTATTTGGGCATTGATGAAAACTTGTTTAATACCCGGCTCATCGGCATATTTTCCTTTATCTTCTTCATCCTGGTGATCAAAAATTTGCTTGCTGTCCACGAGAAATATGCGAATGGGTTTATTGATCTGCGGAGCTGCCAAACCTACGCCATTACTGGCATACAGCGTTTCTTCCATATCCTTCAGCAACTTTTCGAGGTGCGGATAATCTGCTGAAATAGGCTCACTTTTTTTTCTCAAAATTTCTGAGCCATAGGCAACAATCGGTAAAACCATAAATATTGAAATAGTTGATTTAAAATATTCGCAAAGATAAAATAATGCCTGTTAATACATCCGTTAAACTATCGTTTTCAGGTACTCCTGCAATAAAATGGTGGCGGCAATTACATCTACATTTTCCTTTTCGCGGCGTTGCTTTTTTTTCATGCCCATTTCAAGCATAGCGGCTTTGGCCATTTTGGAAGAATACCGTTCATCCACTTCCTCCACGGGGATATGCGGAAATGTTTTTCTTAATAACGCAATTGCTTTTTTTACAAGCGGGGTTGCATGTGTAGGAGAATCATCCAGGTTTCTGGGATCGCCAATGAGGATACGTTCTACCTGTTCGTTCAAAAAATAATTTTTTAAAAATGCAATTAAATCGGCAGAGGGAATTGTAGTTAAGCCCGTGGCAATTAATTTCATGGGGTCTGTAGCTGCCAGGCCGGTACGTTTTCCGCCATAATCAATACAAATAATCCGTGCCATTTTAATTTTTTAAAATAATGAAATATCGAGGCAAACGCAGATGCCGAAGACAATACTTGCAATACCATTTGATGTCATAAATGCAAGGTTTACTTTACTCAAATCGGTTGGCTTTACTAATGATTGCTGGTATATAAGCATACTGCAAAATACAATAATTCCAAGCCAGTATATAAATGTGAACCCACCTGCTATACCCGCAGCAATTACAAAAAGTGCACTTAATAAATGAAGTACGCGGGAAAACCTTAAAGCATTTCTTTTACCCATAATTACCGGCATGGAATATAAATGATTGTCCGTATCAAACTTTTCATCCTGTAATGCATAAATGATGTCAAAGCCGCTCACCCAGCAGATTACAGCAAATGAAAATAAAATTGGGATGGCAGCAAAACTTCCTGTAATGGCAAGATAAGCGCCAATTGGTGCGAGGGATAAACCAATGCCTAATACCAGGTGGCAAAGTGCAGTAAACCGTTTTGTATAACTATAAAATAAAATAATAAAAAGCGCAAGCGGCGATAAATAAAAGCAAATGGCGTTTATAAAATAACAAATGAGTATAAAAAGCACACAGGAGATGAAGGTAAAAAATAATGCCTGGTTGGCTGTTATTACACCGGCAGGAATTTCCCGTTGTGCCGTTCTCGGATTGATACGGTCATATCGCCTGTCAATATACCTGTTGAATGCCATTGCTGCACTTCGCGAGGTTACCATAGAAGCCAATACCAGCAATAGTTTTAGAAATATTTCATGTTGTGAGAATGGCTTAGTGATGGCATCACCATCAAAAAAATGCATGTCTTTCAACCCCAGGAAAAAACCAATAAAGGCAAATGGCAATGCAAAGATGGTATGGGAAAATTTTACTAAACTGAAATAATTTTTTATAGCCGCCATGTATCAGAATTCATTTTTATTTTTTTGTAAAATTGATGTATTCAAAAATGCTTCGGATATTTTCCACATCACAATACCTGCAGCAACTGAAATATTGAAAGAATGTTTTGTGCCGGCTTGCGGGATTTCTATGCAACCATCACAATACGGTAAAACATCATCCTGCACACCCTCTACTTCATTTCCAAAAATAAATGCAGTTTTCTCTTTGGCATCCATTTGAAAATTACTTAGAGAAATACTTTGATCTGCCTGTTCTACTGCAAAAATTTTATACCCCGCATCTTTCAAGTTTAACACCGCTTCCAATAAAGTTTCAAAATACATCCAGTCAACAGATTCAGTAGCGCCTAATGCCGTTTTTTGAATATCCCTATGCGGTGGCTGAGGGGTATAGCCGCAAAGAAAAATAGCTTCAGTGAGAAATGCATCAGCCGTACGGAAAATGCTGCCCACATTATGCATGCTGCGTACATTGTCCAGTACAATGATGACAGGGTTTTTTTCTGAAGCTTTAAATTGAGTGAGCGATTTCCTGCCAAGCTCATCCATTTTCAACTTGCGCATAGGGGCAACATTGAGTGATTTGATTTTTTAATGTGCAAAAGTAAACTTTCATTCACAGATTGCATATGCAAAATCCTCAACCCATATTTTTTCAACTGGCATACAGGCTGTACCTTGCAGCCTCTTAATAAAATGAAAGAATGGATTTAACCAATTTCGACGCAAATTCCGCCGGCAATCCGCACAATAATATTTTCGGAATGCCCAGCAATGAAGCGGATTCCAGGCTGATACTGTTGCCTGTTCCGTGGGAAGTGACGGTAAGTTATGGTGCGGGTACTGCACGCAGCCCGGAACATATTTTAACGGCAAGCCTCCAAATAGATTTGTTTGATGCGGATATGCGCGATGTATGGAAAAATGGTTACTACATGCGCCCCGCTGATAAAAAGATTTTATTGAAAAGCGATTACCTGCGCAAAGAAGCAGAATTGTATATAGATTATCATGCAAAAGGCGGCCTGCTGGAGAATAATAAATTCATGCAAAAGAGCCTGAAAGAAATTAATGAAGGAGGTAAATATTTAAATAATTGGGTGTATGAAGAAACAAAAGCGTTGCTTCAAAAAGAAAAATTGATTGGGCTCATTGGTGGCGACCACAGCTCACCGCTTGGCTATTATAAAGCGCTTGCAGAAAAGCATGGCAATTTTGGAATTCTTCAAATAGATGCACATGCAGACTTGCGAAAAGATTTTGAAGGCTTCAAATATTCGCACGCATCCATCATGTATAACAGCTTGCATGAAGTGGCAGAAATTGAAAAATTGGTTCAGGTTGGCGTGCGGGATTACTGTGAAGAAGAGTTTGAATATATTCATAAAAATTCAAACAGGGTTGTTACTTTTTTTGACCAACAGTTAAAGGAAAGGTCTTTTACAGGTAAAACATGGGATGAAGAAGTGCGGGATATAATCAATCACCTGCCGGAAAAAGTGCATATCAGTTTTGACATTGACGGGCTTGACCCGAAACTGTGCCCGCATACCGGAACGCCCGTCCCGGGCGGATTACAGGAGCAACAGGTATTGTATTTATTTAAAAAATTATTGGAGAGTGGCCGAAAATTAATCGGCTTTGATCTTGTTGAAGTAGTGTTCGCACAGGATGAATGGGATACCAATGTGGCGGCACATATTCTTTGGAAATTGTGTAATTTTTTGATGAAAAACAATCTTCATGACAAATGAATATACCATTGTTATTTTGAATGAACGCTTTCGCAGGCTGCATACTTTCAGGATTATTTTTTTATGGATCAATGTGATCCTGCTTGGTTGGTTTTGTTATTCCTTGAATAATATTTTAGCAGGGATTTTTGCAGCGCTTGCTGCGTGCTATGCTTTCTATGATATATTTTTTTCTAAAAAAAATATTTATCACAATACCATTGAAAAATTTTTATTGCATGGAATATTATTTGCCATCATCGGTTGGCTTTCATTACAATTTTACCTGCTTGCATTATTCCTTGCCGCATGGGCTTTCATGGGGTTAAAAATAAAAGAACATTTTTGGTTAAAGTTGAATGCTTCCGGGCTTACATTCCATACTTTTTTTGTACAGGAATATTCCTGGAATGACTTTCAAAACATCATTTTAAAAGATGGGTTGCTCACACTTGATTTTAAAACAAATAAAATTTTCCAGGCAACAATTTTTGAACAAACTCCCGAAAATGGGGAAGACAATTTTAATGCATTTTGTAATGAACACATGAAAAATGCATCTGGATGAAGCGAATGAAAAAGATGAATGTTTAGAAAAAATGGCCTATCATTTTATTTCCCCGTTCAATATTTCTTTTTTTTCGGCAGCCACCAACCCAGCCACACTCCACATAAACCAAATGCAATGAGTGCATCCCAGAAAAAAGCCATCATATCAAATGTTTGATAAAAAATATGTGCCTGGTAGGGAACATTTAAAAAAACAATCAGCCCAATACAAATACTTGCAATAAAAATAGTTCCAAAACCAGGTGACTGAAACTTTGAAAATACCCAGCAAAGCAGGAAAACGAGGACAATATCTGTCGCAAGGCTTCGGCCAATTTCCATTGCCATTTGTGGTGTATAAGTGGAATGATAAGCAATTACAGCCCAGGGAGTCCCATTCGGCATAGCTTTTTCCATTTCTTCGGAACTCGCACCGGGTAAGGCTCTTGGAAGAAAATACTGGCCTTCCGTTAAGTGTTCGCCTAAATATTGCAATACACTGTCCTGTTTAGGCGTATATGTATTTGCATTTGAATGCATATCTAAAATTGCGAATGAAAGAAACTGCCAGATAAAAATGATCAGGCCACCGACAATTGCGCCAATGATGTTCTTTTTCATAAAAAGGGGTTTTGATTTGAAATACAAGTTATGGTAATTTTAGTTTTACAAAAAATTATACTTTCGATTGTTTTCCTTTGTAGTGAAAAATAAAATAATATGAACGAATACAATTTTACTGTTGCTGAAAGATTTATGCGGTATGTGCAAATAGATACGCAAAGTGACCCGCAAAGCGGTACACATCCATCTTCTGAAAAACAGAAGCATTTAAGTAAATTGCTTATGGAGGAGTTATTGGATATAGGTGTGACTGATGCAAGTACTGATGAATTCGGTTATGTGTATGGAACTATTCCTTCCAATACTGAAAAAAAAGTTCCTGTGATTTGTTTTTGCAGCCATGTAGATACAGCGCCGGATTGCAGTGGAGAAAATGTGCAACCCATTTTGCATCAAAATTATTCCGGCGAGGATATAATCCTACCGGGTAATTCATCTCAAATAATTTCTACAAAAGATTATCCGTACCTCGCAGAAAAAAAAGGATGTGATATTATCACAGCAAGCGGAAATACTTTATTGGGCGCAGATGATAAAAGCGGTGTGGCCATCATTATGGATATGGCCAATTTTCTTTTAAAGAATCCCGATGTAAAACATGGCGGGATAAAAATTTTATTTACACCGGATGAAGAAATTGGTGAAGGCACAGCCAAAGTTGATTTGAAAAAAGTAGCTGCTGATTTTGCATACACATTGGATGGTGGTGAAGTGGGAACTTTTGAAGATGAAACCTTCAGTGCAGATAGTGCGCAAATTATTTTTCATGGCGTAAGTGCGCACCCGGGTTATGCAAAGGGAAAATTGGTGAATGCTTTAAAGATAGCAGGAGAGCTGCTTGCAGCGCTGCCCAAAGAAAACTGGAGCCCAGAAAGCACATCACATAAAGAGGGATTCGTACACCCGTTGCGCATAGAGGGCAATGCAGAAAAAGTAGTACTGGAATTTATTGTTCGTGATTTTAATACAGAAAAAATGTTGGCGCATTCAGAAAAGCTAAAATCACTTGCGAACACAGTTGTAGCCAATTATCCAAAAGCAAGAATGGAATTTATTGTAAAAGAACAATATAGGAATATGAAAGAAGTATTGGATAAATTTCCCCAGGTTGCAGATTATGCTGCAGAAGCCTATCGCCGTGCCGGGCTTGAAGTAGTGAATGAACCCATTCGTGGCGGAACAGACGGAAGTAAATTAAGTTTCATGGGATTGCCTTGCCCAAATATTTTTACAGGCATGCAGGCCATACATAGTAAACATGAATGGATTGCTGTGCAGGATATGGAAAAAGCAGTGGAAGTATTGATAGAGCTTGTAAAAGTATGGGAAGAAAAAAGTTGATTTTGTAAAATTCTTGCATTTAATTTTGTGGCAATCAAAACTACTGATTATGGATTTTATTATCAATTATGGCTGGATAATATTTATACTGTTATTTATATTTAGTGGCCTTGTATCTGTTAACCAGGGAACAATAGCGGTGGTAACAATGTTTGGAAAGTACAGGCGCTTACTGCACCCGGGATTGAATTTTAAAATCCCTTTCCTCGAACAAATTTATAAACGCATCAGTATTCAGAACAGGAGCGTGGAGCTTGAGTTCCAGGCCGTGACGGTGGACCAGGCAAATGTATATTTTAAGAGTATGTTGCTGTATTCCGTCATCAACCAGGATGAAGCATCCATTAAAAATGTGGCTTTTAAATTCATCAGTGATAAAGACCTTATGCAAGCGCTCATCCGCACAGTTGAAGGTTCTATTCGTGCTTTTGTGGCTACTAAAAGACAAGCGGAAATATTATTGCTACGGCGCGAAATTGTAGAATTTGTAAAAGAACAAATAGATAAATCACTGGAAGATTGGGGATATCATTTACAGGATTTACAAATAAATGACATCACTTTCGATAATGCAATTATGGAAAGTATGAGCAGGGTAGTGGCCAGCAATAATTTAAAAGCGGCTGCTGAAAATGAAGGGCAGGCATTGCTTATTACTAAAACCAAAGGCGCAGAAGCTGAAGGAAATGCCATCAAAATTGCAGCCAAAGCAGAACGTGAAGCTGCAAAATTGCGTGGCCAGGGTGTGGCATTATTCCGGGAAGAAGTGGCAAAAGGTATGAGCCAGGCTGCAGAACAAATGAAGCAAACGAATCTGGATACAAATGTAATCCTCTTCAGTATGTGGACAGAAAGCATTAAA
>CAYXHX010000119.1:0-2931 GCA_964464835.1 uncultured Chitinophagaceae bacterium
CTGGTATTTTTTCCCGGCAACGGATTGTATGTTCAAATAAATTGGATGCAAAGCAAATGCGGAAATTGATGAATAGGGATAGCTATCATCCCAATTGTTTGTGGTAATCGTATCATTCACCGGTAAAATTTGAATAAGCTTGCAATTGGTTTCCGCAGCCCAATCACCCAATAATTTTAAATCATTAAACTCTCCTACTCCACCGCTACTTTCACTACGTAAGCTAAAAACAGGAATTGAAATGCCAACACCTTTCTTTCCCGGGTAATTCCATTTACCAAATCCATCATTCACCACATGCAAAACATGTTCATCCATCTTTTCAATCAACCGATTTTCGCCTTGCTCAAATTGCATTTCATCATTATTGTCTTTATCAGAGAAAACATATTTATATTCTAAAGGAAAATCTTCCGGTGATAAATTCAATTGTACAGAATACATATTTCCCTGCAAGCGGGTTAATATACATTTTTTTGAAATCCCCCAGGAGCCGGCCGCAACGGCACTTCCCACGAGGCCAATAATTTTATTTGCCGGCACAAAAGGTATATTGACTATAAATGAATGTGTGGCATTTTCTTTAATTATTAAAGTGTTGTGTTTGCTCTTTTTTGCATGCTGATAATCCTGGAATGTTTTTGTATTGAAAATATTTCTCAGGTCTGCAGCATCATTCCAACAATCACAGATAGAAATTTTTTCTTGGTATAATCCTATTGCATTGATTTTTCGCCATTCTCCGCCTTCATATTTTTTTTCTCCATGTATCCCTACAAAACAATAACTGTAAACAATTTCAAACCTTGACTGATCATGTATTTTCCATTCTATATCACAATGCCAGGAATCATTTTCGCCGTATTCCATTTGATATATTTTTTCCTCAACATTATTTTTTACGATAAGTTGTATGGCTTCCCCGAATGCTGTATGGTATTGAATTTGAAAGGTGCATTGAATACTTTTATTTGAATCATTTTTATTACCGTTCTTTTGTTTCATTATTTTTACTTAAAAATTATTGATGGCTGCAAAAATAAAGCGCACTTGTTGACATCATGATATTACATTGATTTATTTTCAAATAAAAAAATTGCTGATAAAAATCATTTTATGACATTTGCGCTTCCAATTTTTTATATATACCATTGAAAAATAAAAGTGCGGCGCTTGGTTTTATATTTGTTACACTATTGCTTGATGTGATTGGCCTTGGAATAATCATTCCGGTTTTGCCAAAATTGATTGTGGAATTAATTCATGGTGATCTCAGCCTTGCAGCTGAATATGGCGGCTGGCTTACGTTTGCATATGCATTCATGCAATTTTTATGCTCCCCGGTGTTAGGAAATCTCAGTGATCAATATGGCCGCAGGCCGGTATTGCTTTTTTCATTATTCGGATTTGGTATAGATTATTTATTTCTTGCATTTGCACCAACTATCGGTTGGTTATTTTTGGGGCGTGCAATCGCGGGGATTACCGGGGCAAGTTTTACTACGGCCACAGCATATATTGCTGATATCAGTGAGCCGGAAAAAAGGGCACAGAACTTCGGATTGATTGGCGCTGCTTTCGGGTTGGGTTTTATTATCGGGCCGGTAATTGGAGGTGTACTTGGGCATTATGGATCCCGTGTGCCGTTTTATGCAGCAGCTATTTTAAGTTTAATGAATTGGTTATATGGCTACTTTATTTTGCCCGAATCTTTATCCAAAGAACACCGCAGGCCATTTCATTGGAAACGTGCGAATCCATTGGGTTCCTTGTTGCAATTGAAAAAATACCCGGCCTTCACGGGTTTGATTACTTCACTCGTGCTGGTATATTTATCGGCGCATGCCGTTCAAACAACATGGACCTATTACAACATGGAAAAATTTAACTGGGATGAAAAAATGGTGGGTTATTCATTGGGGTTTGTGGGTTTAATGATTGCCATCGTACAAGGTGGATTGATCAGGAAAATTTTACCGAAGATCGGGCCTCACCGCGGGGTTTATATCGGCTTGGTTTTATATAGCATTGGCTACACTTTATTTGCCTTTGCACCAAAGGGCTGGATGATGTTTGTATTTATTATTCCATTTGCGTTTGGAGGTATAGCCGGGCCTTCCATTCAAGGAATTATTTCCAATGAAGTTCCTGCAAATGAACAGGGAGAATTGCAAGGCGCATTAACAAGTATGATGAGCGCTACGGCAATTGTTGGGCCATTGTTGATGACAGGATTGTTTGCATATTTTACCAAACCCGGCGCACCCATACAATTTCCCGGAGCGCCATTTTTAATGGGCGCAATTTTCACAATAGTCAGCGCTGTTTTTGCTTATAAAAATCTAAAAGCAACCACACATGCTTTGACTTAATTTTTCTTCATGGCTTTTCTTGCCTGCATATCGGCAGCTACTGTTTCGGGGTCAGGATGCTGTGTGCCCCTGTGGCAGGTAGCGCATGTAACCACGCTGATGGTATCTGCGCGTGTTGAACTATCGAAGTTGAAATATTTAGCATTGATGTCCATCACCATACGAAGCATGTGCCGTGCAATCTCTTTTTCCGGCTTATCATCACTTGCAAAATCCATTTTATTATCTGCGTCATTGTGCACATGGCAGTAGCTGCAACGTACATTCAGTGCGGCTTTAAAGCCATCCATAATCATATCGAGGCTATCGTCGCTGATATCTTTTGGAAGTACCTGCAAATTTTTGTGACCGCCAAAATCCGGTTTTGTTTTTGTAGTTGTAAATGCAGTGGCAATACAAGTTATAGCCGTGATGATAAAAATGACTACCGGCATTTTATTTTTCAGTAAAAAGTTCATGATTTTTTAGTTTGAAACGAATATAGAAATAATTCAATTTAATCAAAAAATTGTACAGTTAATTTTTTAAACGGTAAAACCTGCATGTATTTTTACTGCAT
>CAYXHX010000119.1:2941-7566 GCA_964464835.1 uncultured Chitinophagaceae bacterium
CATACATTCACTTTCTGTTTTGCCTGCTCTCAGGCAATCCATTACATGGCTGATTTCATAATGCAAGCCAAAGCCTTCTGAATATTGAACAGGAATAATTTCTTTATTGATAAAACCTTTTGAACTGTATTCAATAAATTCCAATGGTGCGTGAAAACGATGTGGTAGTTTTATAAAACCCTTTGAGCCGCCAATAAAAGATTCTACCGGCAAATTGGAAAGATAGCTTGATGTGTTTTGTGCAATTCCTCCATTGTTATAAGAAAAAATCATGGCACATTGAGCATCTACACGTTGTTCCGTGGCAGTCATTTTTGAATATATTCCATCAGGTTTTCCCATTACCTGCAATGCTATGAAAATGGTGTAAACGCCGATGTCCAGTAAACTTCCTCCGGCCAATTCCTTTTTCCATAAACGTTACGGTGCATCGGGTTGAGGAATATATCCAAAAGTATTGATCATTGTTTTTACTTCGCCAATCATTCCGCTATCTATCATGCTTTTCATTTTTATAAAATGAGGCAGGAACCTTGTCCATAATGCTTCCATTAAAAATAATTTTTTCTCCCTTGCTTTTTCTATCATTTCTTTAGCTTGCTTAGCATTCATGGCAAAAGCTTTTTCACACAATACTGCTTTTCCATATTCGAGGCAAAGCAGTGTATTTTCAAAATGAAAATTGTGCGTAGTGGCAATATATACTACATCAATTTCTTCAAGCTTCAGCATATCTTCATAATTTGTAAAAACAAATTTTGGAGCATATACGGAAGAAAATGCCAATGCATTTTCTTTATTGCGGGAAGCGATAGCATACAACTCAGCGCCCGGAACCAAAGCAAGGTCTGCAGCGAATTTCCTGGCGATCCGGCCACAGCCGAGGATGCCCCAACGAATTGAATTTTTATGCATACAAAACCTTACTTTTTATTGTAATAACAAAATTAAATTTGCGGGTTTTTGAGTATTGTAGCTGCAAGCCTGCCATCTCTTTGATACACATCTTTCCTGAAATTTAATACGCCATCTTTTGAAACCCATGCTGTAAAATAGGCAATAAAAACTGGCTCCGGGTTTTTTAAAGTCACATACTTTTCTTTTCCGGAATGCATGGCATTGTATATCGTTGTTTTGTTCCAGGCAGAATCATTCCGCAATAAATAATCCGCCAACTTTTCCGCATTGGCAAGCCGGATACAGCCATGGCTGAAGGCGCGGGAAGATTCGCCAAAGAGCGATTTTGCAGGCGTATCATGCAGGTAAATATCAAAGCTGTTGGGAAATAAAAATTTTACCAAACCCAATGAGTTATTCGGGCCGGGTTTTTGCCGCACATTCCCGCCATTCCATTCCATATTATGGTTTGCCAGGTAATTGCTGTTTGCCCGAATGCCCGGCATCACTTCATTGCGCATGATGCCCGGAGGTATATTCCAGTAAGGGCTGAAAACAATGTATTTTATTTCTCCATTAAAAATAACTGTTTTATGTGCCGGCTGGCCAACCACTACATTCATGTCCCAAATCAATTGATTGTTTTCATACACGTGTAATTTGTATTCAGGAATATTTACGATTAAATAATTTGCCTGGAGATTTACCGGTACCCACCTGCATCGTTCCATATTTACAATAATTTGCTCAATCCTGTTTTCCACCGGCACATTTAATTCACGGAAAACAGCGGGGCCTGCGGCGCCATCTGTTGATAATCCCATCCTCTCCTGGTAATGCATAAGGCCTTTATATAAAGCAGAATCAAAAACAGCGCTTTCATTATTACCTGGCAGGTCGCCGGTAATAAATAAATGTGTACGCATAGCTGCTATCGCAGATGATGAATCACCCATCTTCAACACTTTCTTTCCCGGTTCAATACCTGGCCAACCGCCCTTTGCCTGTATGTCTTTATATATTTTTAAAAAATTGCGAAGCTTCGCATATTGTTCATACACAGGTGCATTTTCCAAAATATTTTTTCCTGATACCAACGAATCCAATAATTCATTGTAGGAAACTTTTTTCCTGGGAAGGAGCCAATCGAGTGATACAGATTTTTTTTCATCAATACCCTGCCACACATTTTTGGCATACATAAAATATTGAGCCGTGAGCATGAAATCTGTATAAGGATTTGGTTTGTATAAACTATCCCGCCCATTATTTTTCATCAGCGCTACAAATTCTTTTTTGTAAGGAAAAGAATCCTGCAAACCTTCATCATTGATATTTTGAATGCGGTTAAATAAATTTACTGCAGGCTCTATTAAACCGGCAGTATCATACCACGCAAGTGCAAATTTTCTTTTAAAATAAAATGAGTCAAGGTCATTTTTCAAAGGCAGCAACACAGGGTACTTTTGTAAAAAAGAAGTGAGTTTGCCGCTGTCAAAAAATACGTCGAACTTACTGTTAAAGCTACCCTGAATGGTAATATCTTTCGGTGATGCAGCAGGTATTGTATCGTTCTTATTTTTCTTTGAATTATTATTGTTACAAGATGCAAGCAGTAACATGAAGAAAGCGCTCAGTATAAACCCAAAAATTTTTTTTTTCATCAAGCCAAATTATTTCAGATAAATGTAAGGCAAAATTTTTTAATGCACAGGCTTTTAACTTTCACTCTTTATTCAAAAAAAAACCGGCCAACCGGCCGGCTTTTTTAAATAAGAATGCACTCCTTAAAATACATTGTAACCAAAACTGATGTAGTATAAACCACCTACATACGGGTTGCCAAATGCATTTCTATAGTACTTATTGAGCAAATTGGTCGCGCCTAATTTGATTTGGTTTTTGGATGTACCAATGTTGAGTTTGTAAGATATCTGTGCATCCAATGTACCGAAAGAAGGAATTTCACCTGTACCAAAAGTACCTTCCCAATTCACTTTGTCCTGCCATTTATATATCACGTTAAAGCCAAAACCTTTGTAGGCATCATCATTGGAAAATCCAAGGTTGAAGCGGGTTTCAGGCGTATTGAAAAATGCTACGCCATTATCCGGAACACCGCTGATATTGTCCTGGTACACATTTCCCATAATGCGGTAACCTTTTGTACCCACATTGTATTCGAGGCTGAGGCCCCAACCATTTGTTTTAACATCTGATTTACTGTTTACAACAAAGGAAAAATTCTGTGTGGTGAATGGGCTGCTTAATTCAGAAATAGATGTTGCCGGATCATTGCTGATACCGCGCGCAACTGCAGAGCGCATGATAAAATTGTTGTACGTACTAAAATAATAATATGCATCTATCAATAACTTTTTACTGATAATTCCTCTATAACCAATTTCATAAGATTCCATTGTTTCAGGCTTGATGGCTACAAAATCTTCTTTCACCAAAAGTCCCGGGTTAGGTGTGCCGGCTGCAACAGAACCCCTGAATGCAACTACGCTTTGTGCAGTATAAACCGGGTTTGAAGAAAAATTGTAGAAAGTGGCAAATTCAGGTAAGCCTCCTATAAGTTTTGTGCCTGGTGTAGTCAGGTTGATATATTGATCCTGGTTGGATGGAAAACGATACGCCTGCTGGTAAGATAAACGGAAGAAATTGTCTTTTGCTACTTTGATAGATGCGGTAACACGTGGCGTAAAATTGCCTTTAAAATTATCCTGTTTATCAAATCTTCCTGAAGCTGATAATTTCAAAACATCATTGAATAATTCTTTTTGCAATTGCAGGTAAGCGCCAAATTCATTGATCTTAATCGGGGCAGCAGTATCAGCAAAAATTGTCCCTTTTGAATTGATATTATACAGCCTGTAACTTGCGCCTACCAATACATCCACAAACTTTACATATTGTGATAAATTCCATTGTCCTTCCAATTGGTACAAGTCTGACTTATCCGCGAACTGTGCACCACCATCATTGATGGATGTGGTGATTGCTTTATTGAATGCCGCCATGTATTCAGGTGTACCGGGCATATACCTTCCTAAATCTGCCTCGCCTCTAGCAAAGCCATGTGCATCTGCAGGTGAAGCGCCGGATAATATAGCGCCGGCATAATTTGCAGTATATTCTCCAAACCAGGTACCGTTGTCCTTCCATGCATTATTTACAGCAAGCGCTGCCAGTGTGGTGGCATAAGAATCTCCTGAATTTTCCTGCGTGGTATAAGCACGGAAAAACCAATTGGCAGATCTGAATTCCAATTTGTATTGGCCAATAATAAAGTTTTTCAATGTGTACCTGTCAGCGCCTGTATAAATGGCATTTCCTTTACCCCAGTTACCGGTAAGAGATGCTTGCACCGTTGGTGAAATATTATAATAAATACCTGCAGATAATTTCAAGTTATAGGAATTGTAATCAACCAAATCTTTCTCCGCATAACCTGTACGGCTTACGAGTTGGCCACCAAAAACATTGTTGGCTATGCCTGCACCCAGTATATTCAAAACGCCATATTCTGGGTGGATTGCATAATACCCAATAATTTCCTGCTGTGTAGGTGGCCTTCCAAGTTGTGCCGCCAAAATTCCAATCACTGTACTCAGTGTAGGATTGGATGGCCCGAAAATGCCGGCCAATGCAACCCCCTGCATACTTGCACTTGCTTCATCACCATATACATTCACCCCATCATAATTCGGATCAGATACACG
>CAYXHX010000120.1:0-2294 GCA_964464835.1 uncultured Chitinophagaceae bacterium
CTTAATCCATGATACGCCAATCTTAAATATTCATCACACAAAGCATTAATATCAGTCATTTCTTTTTGACCTGCACTTGTTCGTGAATGTTGCAACATGCCTTTTACAATTTCACCGGCCCGCTTGCCATGATGATTTATTTTTTCTAAATTTTGTTTGAGGTCATTTGCGATTTCATTTACCAATTGCATATTGCCCTCTATGGCCATAGAGGCCAATTCTTCCTTCATTTCATCAATAAGCTCTGAACTCACTTCAGAAAAATTATTTACAAAATTCAACGGGTTTTGAATTTCATGTGCAATACCTGCCGTGAGTTCTCCAAGGCTTGCCATTTTTTCACTTTGAATTAATTGTTGCTGAGTGGATTTTAAATCTGCCAATGTTTTTTCCAATACTTTATTGGCTTTTTGTTTTGCCTTATTATTCCTGTAAAAAATAAATGCAATGACAAGTGAAACAAATACGATGATGGATAAAAGTATCATCCTGTTCCTGTTTTGGCTTTGTTCAGCTTCATTTTGCAATTCCTGTAACCGCAATTTTTCTTCAAAACCCATATTATGGAATTTACCAAGATTGGAAATGCGCACTACATTCAGGCTATCACTCATTTGCTTTGCCAATTCCATGTATTTAAATGCGCTGTCATATCTTTTATTTGCACTGTAATTGATTGCCAAAGTGGTATAGGCATCTAATTTTTCCGGAATATTTTCTCCGGTCAGATTATATTGCGCTACTGCTTTATTCGCATAAAAAATTCCTGAATCATACCTGTTGATTTTATAATAATAATTCGCAATGGAAATATATGTTTGAGAGATTACGATATTTTCATTGTCTTCATTTAGGATTTTTAGGGCATCAAACAAATATTTTTTTGCAGAGTCTATATTTCCTAACTGCAGGTAAATTTGCCCTAATGCCGATTCATCCGCGCCAGCATACATATTGATTTTGCTTTTAGTCCTGTATTGAATAGACTCTTTAAGAAAAAACAATGCAGAATCAAATTTGTTTAATGACATAAAGGTATATGCAATATTGTCCGTGATGCCCGCTAATAGAAACATATCATTTGTAACACCTTGCACAAGTCGTTTTGCTGCCAATAATTCCCTGATTTTTTTTTCATCACCTTCAGTGTAGCCATACAGAATGGCTAAACAATTTTTGATATAGCCTTGTAATTCAATCCTATTGGTAGCTGAATCTTTCTGAATATAGTTTTCAATATATGGCGTGCGGATAATGTTTATGCCAAGATCTTTTTCTTCTGATAATTTGGTGGCGGTAACCAGCAACTTCAATGCATTCGTATAATCTCCATAAGCAATATAATTGTACGACATATTGGAAGCGATCAAGCCTTCATAAAATTTCTGATGAAGCTTTTGAGCAAGCGATATAGCCATATTTCCATAGTGAATAGCGCTATCCAGGTTGACTTCCGTAAAATTTAATACCTGTTGCGCATATTCGCTCATTAATAAAGTATCATTGGAATTTCGGTTTTGATTTGCTTCCTGGTTCTGGGAAAAGGAAATTTTTGAAATAAAACAAAATGTAATGATAAACAGGTACTTGCTTAAAATTAATTGCTTCATCGCCCGGGTTTGATGAAGTAAAAATATTGTTTATAAGCGATACTCGGATGTTGTGGATATATATTTTTGAATTTTATTGTTTTTGTTTTTTGAGCTATCTAATGCGTGAGGAGGATGATATTATCCAATCTGTATTCAAAGGGCTGACGCATCTATTCATCAAAAAATCAAACTGCGGGCAGCAACACTACAAATGATGTTCCTTCATTTTCTTTCGTTTCCACCTTTATCTCACCACCGTGTGCTTTTACGATATCATAACTCAAACTCAATCCCAGGCCTGGTCCCTGCCCTGTTGGCTTGGTGGTGAAGAATGGTTGAAAAATTTTATCGAGGATCTTTTGCGAGATACCTTTTCCATTATCTTCCACTTTTATTGCTATCGTATTATTTATTTTTTGGGTGGATACTTTTACTGAAGGCTGATAATTGCCTGGTGTACTTTTTTTCTTTTCATTTACTGCATAAAAAGCATTGTTGAAAAGATTTAATAATACCCTGCCAATATCTTGGGGCACGATATTTATTTTACCGATGCTGTTATCAAAATCCATTTTAAAATCCGCATTAAAGCTTTTATCCTTGGCACGTAAGCCATGATAGGATAGCCGCAGATATTCATCACATAAAGCATTGATATCCGTTGCTTCTTTTTGGCCTGTATTTTTTCTCGAATGCAGCAGC
>CAYXHX010000120.1:2304-6468 GCA_964464835.1 uncultured Chitinophagaceae bacterium
ATCCGCACGCTTCCCATGATGATTTATTTTTTCCAGGTTTTGTTCAATATCATGTAATAAATCATATACTTCTTCATTTTCAATTTTCAATTTTTCATTTTTCATTTTTAACTCCTCCACCAATTCTTTATTTACTTCGGAAAAATTATTCACAAAGTTTAATGGGTTTTGAATTTCATGTGCGATCCCTGCAGTGAGCTCGCCCAATGAAGCCATTTTTTCTGATTGGATCAGTTGAGACTGTGTGGCTTTTAATTCATGCAATGCCAGTTCGAGTTCTTCTTTTTGCTTCGTGATTTCTGCAGTGCGTTCCTGTACTTGCACTTCCAGTTCAGCTTTCATTTGAGTGATTGCCTGGTTTGCTTTTTCTTTGGCTTCCACTTGTTCTTTGGCTTTTTCCAAATCCTTTCTTTGTTTCATGGTTAAAAACCAAAAGCCTATTGCCCATACGATGGCAAAGGCGCTAATCGTGTCGAGTATGTCGTCCCAATCCTTGTATATGGCGGGGAATATATACCTAATTAAAAGCGTGAGTAAAGAAATGATTACATAAGGTGCAATGGCAAGAAGAATCTGGCGGAAGGGCTTGAATAACTTCACACGATACAGTAAGTATGTAAAGGCAGCAAGGGATAAGGCTGAAATAATTTCAAATACATATCCAAATTTACCGGCTGCAAGAGTTATGGCCAGTAATACAAGCGAAAGATACATCATCCATTTCAGGCGAAGGTCCCATTGTGGGTAAGTTACTTTTGTATTGAGCCTTTTTACCAGGTACCTCGCTATAAAAAAAATAAGCAGGAAGTCAAGATCCATAATTTTTTAAAATTATTTTTTGTAAATATAAGCTTCATATAGGAAGGTAAATGTACTGATCAATTTTTTTGATACAATAAATGCTTTACAGGCAGGCCGTTTCACACAAATAGATATTCCTACAAAAAATTAACCCTAATATGGTATTGCCAAAGGCTTTTGGCTAGGGTAGTTTTGTTTTTATAAATCAAAACAAATTTTCATTTATCAAAAATCTACATTATGAAATCAACAAAGAAATTTAAAAAAGTGTCTCTTGTGCTTACACTCATATTGCTCACTTGTATGCAATATACAAATGCACAATCCTGGAATATTACCGGTAATGCAGGTATCAACCCAAACTCAAATTATATTGGTACAAAAGATACCAGCGACCTGGTTTTTCGTACCAATAAAAAGGAGCGTGGCAGGATACTTGGAAAGGCCGGTAAATGGCAATTTGGTACTTCAGCAAATAATGCTCAAATTGATTCTCTTGGCAAACTAACATTTAAAGGAAAAGGAGATTATTTGGTAGGGAAAAACAGGTATGTATTCCGGTTTTCTGGTGACACGAAATATGGCTTGTTTTTTAATTCAACAGTAAAGCAATATGAATTTAGAGACGGCAATGCAAGCCCTGTATTTATTATTGATGCAAACACCGGGCAAGGCACATTTACCGGCGATGCAAGTATACATGGAATTACTGTTGGAAAAGGCGGTGCTTCAGTTATCTCAAATACAGCAATAGGAGAAGGTGCGTTATTTTCGAATGCTGGTGGATTTGAAAATACTGCTAATGGTAATCATGCGCTTTATACAAATACAATAGGATTAGGAAATACCGCAAATGGATATTATTCTCTTTTTAACAATTCAACAGGGGGCAATAATATAGCCTTTGGAGGTTTTTCCCTGTATGCCAATTCAACAGGAAATTCTAACACTGCAAATGGATATGCTGCGCTTTACCAAAACACAAAAGGAAATAATAATACCGCTTCTGGAATTGCAGCTCTATATTCCAACACATCAGGCAATTCCAATGTAGCAGTTGGAGTCAGATCTCTCTTTACGAATACTGATCGCAGCTATTTGGTTGCAATTGGAGACAGTGCTTTACTTAATAATGGAATAGGTGCTGTAAATGATATTGACGCTACCGGCAATACAGCAGTCGGCAGCAAGGCACTTTATTCCAACACAACCGGCTATTTTAATACTGCCAATGGATACAAAGCGCTTTATTCGAATACAAATGGAAATAGAAATACTGCCAATGGATACCTGGCACTTTATTCTAACACGTCGGGGTATTATAATACTGCCAATGGATACAATGCACTTTATGCTAACACAACTGGGATTTTTAATACAGCCGATGGAGTAAGAGCGCTTTATTCCAATACGACAGGATCATCAAATACAGCAAATGGATTTAATGCTCTTTATACCAATACAACAGGAAATTTTAATACTACTTTAGGATACTATTCCGATGTTTCTACATCAAATTTAAATAATTCTATGGCTTTGGGATATTTTGCTGCTGTAAATGCTTCTGACAAAGTACAAGTAGGCAATACAAATGTAACCGTTATCGGCGGCCAGGTCGGCTGGAGCACTTTCAGCGATGGCAGGTTTAAAAAGAATATCAAACAAAATGTGCCGGGTTTGGAATTTATTAATAAACTAAATCCTGTTACGTATACGCTCGAAATAAAAAAGTTTGACCAGTTTCTCGGTAAAAAAGACAGCATCATCAACAGCAAAGAATCGCAGGAAGGATATGCTATCGGTGAAAAGAAAATCCGCACCGGGTTTATAGCACAGGAGGTAGAAGAAACTGCAAAAAAAATTGGCTATGATTTTGATGGTGTGAATAAACCACAAAATGAGAAAGATAATTATTCTTTGGTGTATGCGGATTTTGTGCCATCACTTGTAAAAGCAGTTCAGGAATTGAGTAAAGAAAATGAAGAATTTAAAAATGAAATAGCTGAATTAAAAGCAATGGTTGCAAATCTTGCACCAGGGAAAAATGGTTCAACAGCAGAAGCAGAAAATAAAATTTCACTGAGCAGTGTAAGCCTTGAACAAAATGTTCCAAACCCACTTGCAGGCAGCACAAGCATCGGGTATTTTATTCCTTCCAATATGCACAATGCGCAATTAATTGTAACGGATATGAACGGAAAAAACATCAAACAAATCACATTGCCAAATGGTAAAGGAAATATCACAATAGATGCAAGTACACTCAGCGCCGGTACTTACAACTATTCGCTGATGGTGAATGGAAAAGTGGTGGCATCGAAGAAAATGGTTGTTTCGCATTAATGCTGCATTTCGGTTCTAAGATTTCTTTGCCACGAATGCACGAATGAATGACGATTATTTTTTATTCATGCATTCGTGGCATTTATTTCTAATTTCAGGAAGTTCAGCTATAAGTTTGTGTCTTCAAAGCCCTGCGTTTGTGGGGCTTTTTTTTAATGTGATATGAAAATACAATGTGTATAAATAGTGAATTTGGTTAATTTTATTTTCAGTATCAAATAAAACCATCTGTTTATAATAAGGTTTTTTATCTTTCAATTAGAAAATATTTTTTAAGTGAATAAAAAGCGCAGGCTTTATCTGATCAGTTATTTTTTACTGTTGTCATGTTGTATTTATTGTCAGCCTTCTTTACAATACCTGCAAAAACTTACACCCAAAGACGGCTTAAGCGGCAATTCAATTTTTGACCTGGTGATTGATGATAATGGATTTTTATGGGTAGCCACTTCAAATGGATTGAGCCGGTATGATGGCACTGAATTTAAAACATATTTTGCTGGCAATAATCCAAATTCCCCTTCATCTAATGCTATCAACCGGCTTTTTTTAATGGATAGTATGCACATGGCAATTGCTACCGGAAGCGGGCTGAATATCCTCGATTTAAAAACCGGAATATTTAAAAAAATATTTTTTACTGTTTCTGAAAATAGTAAATACCATTCTTTTATTCATCACCTGAATAATATAACGCAAATTGAAAAAGATAAATACGGGAATATCTGGATAGGAACTTCTATTGCACTCATGCGGTTAGATTCAACATTACAACTCAAAAAAATATATTGGTCTGATTATAAGCCGGAAGATATCAATAAAAATCGAATGCTTTTTGTAAATAGAATTTTGCCAATGCCCTCCGGCGACGTGCTGATATTTTTGAATAATGGAAATTATTTCTGGAGGAAAAACAATAGCCCCGGAACCGATACATTACACGCATTGAAAGATTGGCAAAATGGAAGGTTTCCTTTTTTTGATAAAGAGCCACCCGGCTATTTTTATTCGGTGAATAGC
>CAYXHX010000120.1:6478-7563 GCA_964464835.1 uncultured Chitinophagaceae bacterium
AGACAGCTTATTTTTATTTGATGAAAAAACAGGCAGGCTCGCATCATGCTATTTCCCCGATTTTAAATTTGAGTACATTGACTGGCAGCAGCAATTTTCTTACCTGTATGACGGATGGGCTGCGCTTTCATTTAAATCAAAAGGCCTGGCGCTGATAAAAATAATTAATAATAATAAGATACTTTCAATTGAATATTATAAAAAACATTTTTTTCCAAATGACAACTTTCTTTCCATTACCGTAGATAAAGAAAATAATTTATGGGCGAGATCTGCATTTGATGGACTTATTAAATTAAAATACCAGGACCAGCTTTTTAAGGAAATTACTTTGCAGACTGACGGTAAGGATATTGAAAAGCCCACTGAAATCTCATCATTCCTTAGAAAAAATAACCGCATTTATATTGGCACACAGGGGAAGGGTTTATATGAATGGGTGCCATTCGAAAACAATTTCATTCCTCATCCTCAAAAAACTTCCGGCAATGAGAATATTGATTATTGGAACAATACCATTTGGAATTTAAGAAACGGGGCCGGAGATACCATCTGGATTGGTACACAGATTGGGCTGTTTTGGTATCATTGCAAATCAGGAATTTATGGGCGCATTTCGTCAACTCATCCGCAGGTTGTAGATAGTGTTGCTATTACCACGCAATTCACTGATAGCTATGGTTTGGTTTGGATGGGATTAGGCAAGGGAAATGGAGTTTGCCAATTTAATCCTGCTTCCAATCAATACAAACTATTTCCCAATAAAGGCGGAAGTTTTCCCTACAGGTACCCCGTTTCAATAGCCGAAGACAGTAAATCCAATATCTGGTTTTTAAATGATAATACGATAAACCTGGTGGAATGGAAAAGAAAAACAAATGATTTTATCATTAAGGAAAATAAGATTCCATTTGCAGGTACCAGGGGCAATCTCCAGTTGTTTATTGATGATAATGATATCGCCTGGATGAACCTTGAAGGCGCAGGATTTATTTGCTACAATACACGGAATGGAAAAATAGATTTAATTGCAATTCCGTCCTAAACGTTTAAAAAAAGTAGAGAAAGTTGATTGTATCTCAAAT
>CAYXHX010000121.1:0-1022 GCA_964464835.1 uncultured Chitinophagaceae bacterium
GACGATACGCTGTTCAACTTTTGTTTTTCAATTACGGGGCAGCGTAAATGCCCCGACCGTAGGCGGTCATGCGGAAAGGCCTTTGAGAACTTGACTCTTATCCTTAAATTTGTATCATTATGACTTACCAAGTTGACATATTAAACCCTAAAGCTGATAAGTTACTGCAAAACCTTGCTGATTTGAAACTTATTTCACTTTCAAAGACATCTTCTGACCCTTTTATGGCTGTTGTAAAGCGACTACGCAAAAAAGCAGCAACAAAACCACCGACTCTTGAAGAAATTACAAAAGAAGTTGAAACTGTAAGGTCAAAGAGATATGCCAGCTGGAACAAAGCATAAAATAGTCATAGACACCAACCTTTGGATAAGTTTTCTGTTGACAAGTAACTATTCCAAAATTGACTCAGTATTTGCAAACAACGATACCACTCTTCTGTTTAGCCAGGACTTAATTGATGAATTTGTAGAAGTAGTACAGCGGCCAAAATTCAAAAGATATTTTTCGTTGCAAGACATAGAAGAATTGATGTATAAAATTCGGACGAAAGCTCAATTCGTTACAGTTACCTCAAAGCTTGACTATTGCAGAGACCCAAAAGACAACTTCCTGTTAGCACTTGCACAAGACGGGAAAGCTACACATTTAATTACTGGAGACAAAGACCTTCTTGTGTTGAAGAAGGTTGGCAAAACCAACATTCTTACCATGAGTGAATACCTGACAAAAAAATAGAACGAACCGCCTACATGGGGTTTGCTGCTATCGCTGGCTGACGGAATAAAAATCAGCTTTTGGTTCTTTATTCAGCTATAGCTCGGGCTGAAAATTTATTGTTCAGTCCCGATGGCTATCGGGATAGTTATCTTCGGCTTTTTGTTCGCTATTGGGCTGACGTTCGGGCGAAAAGTACTTTGAATGCCAGCGCAGCAGCAAGCCCAGAAAACAGAGTCGTTCGATTTAAAATATTTTTTGCCAGGCGACCAATAATGGTATCCTGATTTTGCTTGGAACGGGTC
>CAYXHX010000121.1:1032-7507 GCA_964464835.1 uncultured Chitinophagaceae bacterium
TGGTGTGAAAAAGCTACATTCATTTCCCGATTTTATAACACCATCTTTTTAATTTTCCTTCAAAGCCCTTTAGTTGTTGGTGGAAAAACCTAAGGAAGGCAGCGTATATACATGTATTGTTTTACATATTTCCAATACATCTTTACACCATCATCGCCATAAAAAAGAATCGAAGTATTGCCTTAACTTAGTACAAATTCATCTGCGTATTTTTTATAAAAAGAAGAATCAAGGAAGTAAAAATATGTTGCAATAAAAAAGTAGTGTACTTTGACGTAAATATATTTTAGCAAACATTTTATGGCAACTTCCTTCTAAAACAAACTCACCTAAGAAATTTTGTAAAATCCGGAAGTAATAGTTACCTTTGACGTTAGTAACAAAAAAAATGATTGTTTCATTCGGCGACAGAGAAACTGAAAGAATTTGGAAAGGAGAAGTATCCAAGAAACTACCCAGAGAAATTCAAGGCATCGCGCGGAGAAAGTTGAGAATGATAAACAATTCGGTTGACATTAATGACCTGAGAATTCCACCAGCTAATCGCCTGGAAAAACTCAAAGGAGACTTGAAGGAATACTGCAGTATTAGAATAAACAAACAGTGGAGAATAATTTTTAAGTGGGATAGAACAAATGCCTACGCAATTTCTATAACAGACTATCATTAAACAAACGACAAAAATATGAGCAGATTAAGAAATGTTCCCCCCGGTGAGGTCCTGCTGGAAGAATTTTTGAATCCTCTTGGTATCACACAGTACAGACTGTCAAAGGACATAGGGGTTCCCCAAACGAGAATATCTCAAATTCTAAAAGGCAACAGACGAATTTCAGCAGACACCGCTGTCAGGTTAAGCGCATACTTCGGAAATTCAGCTAAATTCTGGTTGGGATTGCAGGACGACTTTGACATTGAGAACGAGATGACTGACAAGCATCAAGAAATAGACAGAATCATCAAAATCGGAACACAAAACGTTTGCTAACAAATATTTTGACGATAGGTGGGCTTAAGTACATCTATCGGACGATAGGTACAAGGTTGAACTTTCGTTCTCTGATTAAGCTTTGGTACTAAAATTCCCGCCCATCGCCAATATGCCGGACATTAGTGGCAATTCCCCATTTTTCCTGGGCGAAAATAATTTCTCGTGCTAACGAAAAAAATCAGAGATTTGAAAATCAATAAAAATTACAAATTATTGATTTTCAACATCAATTTTTGACGCTAGTCAGAATGCTATGGAGACCGTGTGCCTATTGACAACACATGAAGAGTGAAAGAAAATAATATGAGAAAAGTAATTGCGGCATTCAATACGACTATTGACGGAAACTGTGACCACACTGCGGGAATAGCGGACGAAGAATTACATCAACACTACACTAACCTTTTGGACAATGCAGGTGTTATCCTTTATGGAAGGACAACTTATCAACTAATGCAATATTGGCAAACAATGCTAAAAAATCCATCAGGTGAAAAAGCATCAGACGATTTCGCAAAAGCAATAGATAAAATTCCCAAAATTGTTTTTTCTCGCAATCTCAAGAATACAGATTGGGAGACTGCGAAAATTGCAACAAGTCCTATTGAAGTAGTGATTAAGGAATTGAAGCAACAACCTGGAAAAAACATTTTTATTGGAAGTCGCAGTTTAATTATACAATTAATGAACTTGAATTTGATTGACGAATTACAACTTTGTATTCAGCCAGTTATTGCTGGAAAAGGGCTGTCGTTATTTGAGAATATCAATAATAGGACAATTTTCAAACTCAAAAAGACTAAAAACTTTATTTACGGAGCAATTATACTTTATTACGAACCGACAAAATGAAACCTGTAAAAAAGTGACAAGCTAAATATTATGAACAGAATAGGACGATCCACTAACAAAAGGTTTGGTAATAGGCTGGCTGAAGGAAGAACAATCAGTCCCATTATTGTCCGAATAAATTTTATCCTAGGCTAAAGCCCGTTCTAAAGTTTTAATGCCTCGCCCTTTAGGGCGAGGTAACAAGATTAAAACTCAGTGCCAATGGGCTTTAGCCCAACTAAGCCTGGCAGTGTTGATGTAGTAAATAAAATGATACATTCATTTCCCGATTTTATAACACCATCTTTTTAATTTCCCTTCAAAGTCAAATGGAATGGTTTGCTTTGTAATGTCGCGGATATGGGTACTTTGTATATTTTCCGAGTCTAATGTAAAACGCCGGTAATTCGTACTGAAAAAAAGTATGCCATTTTCTGTCAATGCATGCAAGGCCTGGTTAATAAGTTGTACATGGTCTGACTGAATATCCAAAATGCCTTTCATTTTTTTGCTGTTGCTGAATGTTGGCGGATCCATAATTATTAAATCATAACTGCCTGATGAAAGTGTTGGCAGTAAAGCTTGTACATCTGCTTTTATAAAACAGTATTTTTTTTCATCCCGAAAATTATTTAGTAAAAAATTTTTTCTTGCCCAGCCTAAATAAGTTGTGGACATATCCACCGAAGTTACATTTGCTGCTTTGCCAGCGGCCGCATACACACTGAAAGAACCGGTATAACAAAATAAATTCAACATGCGTTTACCTGCCGCATGTTCCATCACCATTTTCCTTGTGATGCGATGGTCTAAAAATAAACCGGTGTCGAGATAATCTGTAAGATTTACTAAAAATTGTAATCCATTCTCTTGTACAGGAAAATATGCTTCTTCAAAATTCAACTTTTCATACTGGTTGCTTCGATGATCCATTCTTTTTCTTTCCCTCATAAAAATATCTGCAATGGGCAATTGAAATATTTGTGCAATCACTTCAAAGCTTTGCTGCAACATCGTTTCATCGGTTTCATCATACGTTTTTTTGTATGCGGAAACATAAATTTTATTTTCATAGAGATCAATGGAATATGGAAAATCATTCAGGTCGCGGTCATACACCCTGTAACAACTGATGCCTTGCCTGCGTGCGAGTTTGCTCCTGTGTTTATACATTTTTTGCAAACGGTTTTCAAAAGCCTGGAGTGCAATTGTATTCATGGAGCAAATAATTTGAAAGAAAGATTATTTCAATTTACCCAACGCCTCTTTGATGCGTGCAAATGCTTTTTCAATATTGTCCATACTGTTGGCAAATGAAAAGCGAATGCAAGCCGGGTCGCCAAATGCATCGCCCATTACGGAAGATACATGCGCATGATGCAGGATATATAATGAAAGTTCATTGGAATTGTTTACTTTAAAATCACCTGCTGATTTGCCAAAATAAGCAGATACATCCGGGAAAATATAAAATGCGCCTTGTGGCTCAAATGTAATAAAACCGGGTATTTCAGCAGCTAAAGCCATTATTCGTTCCCGGCGTTTATGAAATTCTTCCGTCATTTTTTTACTGGCTTCATGGCTTTCTGTCAAGGCAGTAATGGCTGCTCTTTGCGTGATAGAATTTGCACCGCTTGTAAATTGTCCCTGTATTTTTTCACAGGCTTTAACAAGTGTTGCATTTGCCGCCATATATCCAAGGCGCCAACCCGTCATTGCATATCCTTTACTTAATCCGTTTATTACGATAACACGGTCTTTAATATTTTCAAATTGTGCAATGCTTTCATGCTTGCCTGTAAAATTGATGTATTCATAAATTTCATCTGATAAAATCCACACGTGATCATGTTTTTCAAAAACCGCAGCAAGCGCCTGCAATTCATTTTTTGTATATACAGCGCCGGATGGATTACAAGGAGAAGAAAACATAAACAATTTTGATTTCGGAGTGATGGCTGCTTCCAGCATTCCTGGAGTTATTTTAAATTGCTGCTCCACGGAAGTTTTTATTTGTTTTAATTTTCCATGCGCCAATTTTAACAACTCTGAATAAGTAACCCAAAATGGAGTTGGAATAATTACTTCATCGCCTTCATCCACGGTTGCCAATACTGCATTCGCGAGGCTTTGTTTGGCGCCGGTGGATACGATAATATTTTCAGGCTTATAGTCTAATTGATTATCTCTTTTAAATTTTGTGCAAATGGCTTCACGCAATTCTGGATAACCGGCAACAGGAGGGTAGTGGCTCCAATTATTTTGAATGGCTTCAATAGCTGCATTTTTAATGTTTTGCGGTGTATCAAAATCCGGTTCGCCGAGGCTCAGGTCTATCACATCAATACCTGATGCGCGCAATTCCCGGCCAAGTTTAGCCATTTTCAAAGTTTCCGGTTCATTAAACCTATCTAATAAAGAGGATAATTGCATATCTATGTAATTTTAAAATAAACGCAAAAGTACGAATAAAGAATGAGTGGGAATGAATGGTATTTTTTTATTAAAAAACCAATTCAAAATTCAATACCAACAATTAATTATGTGCTATCAAAGCCGCGCCCAATGCGGCATTACCGGTGCCATGCAAAAATCCTTTTGCATAAATCGTATAAACTTTTCCCCCAATAAAACTAAATGGCGTGGAAATAATTGTACTGTCGTTGGTTTGCATCTGTAAAGTATAATTGCCTGATGGAATTTTATTAAATGTATTGTATATTGATAAAGTATATTGATCATTGAATTGCCGTGTGCCGAGATAAAAAGTATCAATGGAGTTTTCGAGCGTAGTAATAATATATGATGCATCCGGGCAGAAATGAAAGAATCGGACGCTGGATGAATCAGTCGGCGGAGTTGTAAAAACATCTGAAACCATTGCCATACTTAGCTTTGAGAAAGAATCTATAGCGAATAATGAATAATATGATCCGGGTTGCAGCGTGGTGAAAAAAGAACTTAAAGCAGCAGAAGAGTCAGCTATTCCTAATTTTGAAGTTGCAGGTGTTAAAGGTGTGTAAGCTGATACATCATTAAAAACCATATTGCCTGAAAACACTTCATTGTTATACAGGTAATTAATAGCAGGTGCATTGGGGGATGCATTGATGCATTTTATATTTGCCGGTAAAATTTCACCGGAATCATTTTTTTTGCAGGCAACTAAAAAAAGAAAATAAAAAGACAGGAATATATAAATCGGATAAAATCGTCTATTCATGTTTCAAAAATACTTTTTATACATCAACCTAAAAAAAAATAAGGCGGCCTTTTTTAAAAGCCGCCTTGTATAATTATTGAAAATAATTTACGGTAAAATTACATTGTCAACTATTTGTGCAACACCATTTTTACTAAGTAAATCAAAACTTGTTACTGTTGAAACCGGTTGTGCCGATCCTGTAAGGCTTATAGATGGCGGTATTGCACTTACAACAAGTTCATTTCCTTGTAAGTTTTTAAGAATAACACCAGCAATAAAATCCGCTTTAAAGAATTCAGTAGGTACAATATGATCCTTTACAATTCTTGTAATCGTATCCTCGTTTGCATTAATGATGTCGGTTACTGTCATATATCCGGCAGCATTGAATGCGGCATCAGTTGGGGCAAACAATGTAAGCTTACCACCATTTTGTAAAGTAGATGCAAGGCCTGCTTTATCAATTGCCGCTTTCATTAATGACAGATCCGGGTTGCCTAAAACGAAATCATATAAAGAACCAGTTGGTGGTACAAGTGCTTTTTCTAACATATGCACAATACCATTTGTAGCCTGTATATCTGCTGTTTTAATTCGTATTCCATTTATATAAATACCATTGTCATTTACATTGGAAAAAACATGAAGATTAGATACAGTAGTAATTGTATCACCTAAAGGAAATTCTGAAGAATTTATGGAATGATCTACTTCATGATACAATACAAGCGCTGTGAGGTCATCAACAGAAAGGTTATCCAGGTAAGTTTGATCAATTCCCGCATTTTGAAAAGCTGCATTATCTGCAAGAAAAAAAGTGATATCCGGGGCATTACGAATTTGAGTTTCCAGGCCGGATCGTACTATTGCGGATTCCATCATAGAAAACTCCGGATTCCCTGCAATCATGTCTGCAATATTTACGGGAGGTGGATTATTTATGGGGTTATTTTTTTCACAACTTGCTATAGTTAAAGCGCTAATTCCAAGAAATAAATAAGCAAAGAATGTCTTTTTCATAATGTAGTAAAATTTTTAGACTTGATATAAACAATCATCATGCCGTGTATGGGAAATTCTTTTTTTAAAATTAAAAATAAAGCAAAAAATGAAACAATTCATTCACTCACTTCAATTGCCATTTGTTGATTATTCATTATCTTGTAAATTTTAGTATAAAAAATAATTTTATTTAATACCCAGGTTATGAACAGGAAATTTTTATTGTTGTATATAGTATGTTGCATTTTTGTTGCATCAGGTTGTAATCTTCGAAACCGGGAACTGGAGATTGAAAAGAAAACCACTCAGCTTAATGAAAAGGAACAGCAATTAAATTTGAAGGAACAGTCTCTTGATTTACGGGAGCAATCATTAAAAGAGCGAGAAATATTTTTAGACAGTACTACAAAAAAAATAACGTATGATAGTTTGTTTTTAAAATTCCC
>CAYXHX010000122.1:0-4081 GCA_964464835.1 uncultured Chitinophagaceae bacterium
TGGTGGATGATAAGATGCATGCAAGATCTATCGGGCCATATAGTTTGATTACGCAGCAGCCATTAGGTGGTAAAGCACAATTTGGCGGGCAGCGTTTTGGAGAAATGGAAGTGTGGGCGCTTGAAGCATATGGTGCTTCGAATATTTTACAGGAATTACTTACACTTAAATCTGATGATATTATTGGCCGGGCGAAAACATATGAAGCAATCGTAAAAGGCGATAATGTTCCAAAACCAGGTATACCGGAATCATTCAATGTACTTGTACATGAATTAAGAGGCTTGGGATTGGATTTACAGTTTGATTAATTATATTAAATTCGAATATTAAAAAGAGGCAACCTTCAATTGCCTCTTTTTTTTTAAAAAATATTTTTTTGATAACTAAATTTATTAGTATATTGCAGCTAAATGTATTAGTTATGAGCTATGCCGGAAAAAATTTACGTTATCTCAGAAAACTCAGGGGCTGGACCCAGGAAGAATTTGCACAGAAATTAAAAATCAAAAGATCATTGATTGGCGCTTATGAAGAAGAAAGAGCAGAACCAAAGTTGGAAGTGTTGGAAATGCTTAGCTCTATTTTTAAACTCAGCCTTGATGAACTTTTATTGAAAGATATTACGGCTAAAAATACCGGAAGTTCATACCTCGATAAACGTCGGGAAATGAAATTGAAAGGGGCAGCACAGGAAATCCAGTTTGTGCCAGTGAAAGCTGCCGCCGGCTATCTTGCAGGCTATGCAGATCCGGAATTTATTGACGAATTAAATACATTCACTTTACCCATGCTTGGGCCCGGGCAATATAGGGCATTTGAAATAATCGGAGATAGCATGTTACCTACCCCAAGCGGAAGTGTGATCGTTGGTGAGCGTTTAGAAAAAATAGATGATGTAAAACAAAATAATACCTATATCATTATTTCAAAAAAAGAAGGAATTGTTTATAAAAGAATCATGAAAAATAACCGGGCAAAAAATAAATTGACGCTCGTGAGTGACAACCCCGTTTTTGATCCTTACCAGGTGAATGAACAGGATATACTTGAAGTTTGGAAGGCACAACTTGTGATTACAAAAGCCAATACCCAACAACGATGGGATGTAAACCAACTTGCCGGGATGGTGAATAATTTGCAAGGCCAGGTTTCTCTTTTAAAAAGAAAAATGAATTGATTTATTACTAATTTTCAATTCCCAATTTTATTTATTGGCTTCAAAATGACTCCACATTATTTTAAAAACTTTTTCTTTTAAATCAGCCATGGAAATATTTTCTGTTGAAACAGGTGGTAAAATATCCATACGGATTTGATGTGGCATTACATAAAAGGGTTTCGCAGGCGGTAGGATTTTTTTTGTATTAAACATAAGTACCGGGATAATTTCCTTATGTGTATCTATAGCTAATCTAAATGCACCATCATAAAAAGGCCGTAATGGTTGTGCTGTTTGATTGCGTGAACCTTCCGGAAATATCAGCATATCCAAATTTTTTTGTAATACCCTCTTCATTTCTTCATAACTTTTTTTCCTGCTTTCCACATTTTTCCTATCCACCAATACACTTCCCCATGTGTAGATCCAACCAAAAACAGGCACACGTGAAAAACTTTTTTTAGCAATGGTTTTATTCGCCTGTGGTAGAAACGGCGTTGTTACAGGTATATCCATCAGGCTGTTGTGGTTACAAACAACAACATAATTTTCATTTTTCTTAAAATTTTCTTTGCCGGTAATACGGATTGGGCAACCTATAAGATTCAAAAATAAAGTCATCCATATCCTTGATACATTCCGGTGCCATTCTGCAGCTTTTTTATAAGGCATTAAAAGTAATGGCAAATAAAAAATGACTGCTATAAACATAGTACTGATAAATAGAATCAAACACCACACAGCCCAAATACGGCCAAATATTTCTTTTACTATTTTCATTTCAATTTTTCTTGTTTAAATCCCAGTTAATGGGCATTTTATGAAGGCTTTCTAAAATATTGTTTGTTTCACTAAAATGTTTACACCCAAAAAAACCATTGAATGCGCTTAAAGGTGATGGATGCGCAGCTTTTAAAATGTAATGTTTATTTGTATCAATGAAATTTTCTTTTGATTGTGCAAATTTTCCCCACAACAAAAAAATAATGCCTGTTTTTTTTGCAGCAATTTTTTTAATTACAGCATCCGTAAAATCCATCCAGCCAATTTTGGAATGGCTTGCGGCTACATTTGCATGAACTGTAAGAACTGCATTTAATAAAAGGACACCTTGCTTAGCCCATGCAGTTAGATTCCCTGATTTTGGTGGTTCAATACCAAGATCATTTTGTAATTCTTTGAAAATATTCATAAGTGATGGAGGTAATGGAATTCCATCCTGGACAGAAAAACACAATCCATGCGCCTGGCCTGCATTGTGATAAGGATCCTGCCCGAGAATGACAACTTTTACAGAATCAAAAGGTGTATGATTAAATGCATTAAAAATTTGTGCCCCTGGCGGATAAATGATGTTTCCGGATTTTTTTTCTGCTTTCAAAACGGACACTAATTCTTGAAAGTATGGTTTTTCAAATTCTTCTTTCAATTCTTCTTTCCATCCTTGTTCAATTTGTACTTCCATTCAAATCCATGTTTGGCTGCAAACTAATTAAAATTTACTTTTGCTTCTTTGAAAAAAATACGGTCCGGTAGCTCAGTTGGATAGAGCAACTGCCTTCTAAGCAGTAGGCCATTGGTTCGAATCCAATCCGGATCACATTTAGCCAAATCATTTTTTAAATTCATTTTATTTTATTGGATAAATTCAATTTTTCATGATACACAACTTTTCCCTTGATGAAAACTGGCTGGATTTTAAAAAGGTAAAACAACTTATTTCTTCATCACATTTCATTTCTCTTACAGAATCAGCTATTAACAAAATAAATCATTGCAGGCAATTCCTTGATGAAAAAATCAAAGAACCCGGGACGGTGTTTTATGGTATTAATACAGGTTTTGGATATTTGCAAAATGTGGAAATAGATCGGGATCAAATTGAATCTTTGCAATATAATTTGTTGAAATCCCATGCCTGCGGAATGGGTGAGGAAGTGCCTGAAGCAATTGTAAAACTGATGATTATTTTTAAAATAAAATCATTGAGTTATGGGCATAGCGGTGTACAACTAAGCACCGTGCAGCGATTGACAGATATGTATAATAAAAATGTCTTACCGGTTATTTATACACAAGGTTCACTCGGAGCTTCAGGAGACCTTGCTCCACTTAGCCATTTGAGTTTGCCCTTGATTGGATTAGGCAAAGTGCGGTTTCAAGAAAAGTTACAGGATACGCATGAAGTATTCAATAGTCTTAACTGGGAGCCTGTAACTTTAAAAAGTAAAGAAGGCTTAGCATTAATTAATGGAACTCAATTTATGAGTGCCTATGGCTTATACTGCCTTGCAAAAGCAGAACAGGTTTTAAAAATGGCAGATTTAATTGCCGCACTTTCATTTGATGCATTTGATTGCACACCGCAACCATTAAATGCAGCTATACATAAAATAAGGCCGCATAAAGGACAAGTAAAAACTGCAGAAAATTTATGTAATCTTCTAAATGGAAGTGAAATACTAAAGCAGTCAAAATCCCAGGTGCAGGATCCCTATTCTTTTCGTTGTATTCCGCAAGTGCATGGCGCTTCCAAAAATGTTTTTGAAAATGTCCTGGATGTATTTCTTACAGAGATCAATTCAGTAACTGATAATCCGAATATATTCCCGGATGAAGATTTAATATTAAGCGGGGGAAATTTTCATGGACAACCTTTGGCGCTAAATTTAGATTTTCTGTCTATTGCAATGAGTGAAATTGGAAGTATATCTGAACGGCGCACATACCAATTGATAAGCGGCCAACGTGAATTACCTGCATTCCTGGTGAAAAACCCGGGTTTACATAGCGGCTTTATGATACCACAATATACTGCAGCCGGAATGGTGAGTGAAAATAAACAGTTATGTACCCCAGCAAGTGTGGATACGATTCCATCGTCCAACAACCAGGAAGACCATGTGAGTATGGGTGCGA